>JBEKFT010000321.1:0-3255 GCA_050013175.1 Verrucomicrobiota bacterium | reverse complement strand
GGACCGCCTGCTGCTGGATCAAACGCAGGGGAAACGCGAGTTCCAGGTGGCGCGCGACCTGATCGAATGCGACACCCAGCCATGCGAGTCCATTCTGGCGATTGAGTTTTACGGAGACGTGGAGGACCGGATCGAGGCGTTGAAGAAAAGGCCGCTGGGGACGCGAAAGCGGGTCCTGCAAACGCTGGCGGAAATCAATGCCGTCTGGGCGCTCCGCAAGGCCGGGCTGTCCCTGCTCACGAGCCGCAAGGGCGACGCCAAGCCGGTGACGTGCATCGAGGACACGGCTGTTCGCCCGAAGGATTTGCCGGAGTATTACAAGGGATTGCAGTCGGTGATCCGGCAGCTCGGCCTGCAGGCTTCGTTTTACGGGCATGCCGCCACGGGCCTGTTGCACGTGCGGCCGGTGCTCGATTTGCACTCGGCCGAGGACCTGAAGAAGTTTCGGCAGGTGACGGAGGAGGTCGCCGCGCTGGTGCGGCAGTTCAACGGCTCGTTCTCGGCCGAACACGGCGTGGGCATCGCCCGGACGGAATTCATGAAGGGGCAGGTCGGCGATGACCTGTACCTGCTGATGCAACAGATCAAGGACTCGTTCGATCCGCACAATGTTTTCAATCCCGGCAAACTCATCGCCGACGGCCGGTACCGGCTCGATACCCGTTTGCGGATCAACACCGGCCACCCGTTGAAACTGCCGTTCGAGCCGGTGCTGGCTTTTGCCGCAAGGGACGAATCGTTCGTGCGGAACCTGGAGCAATGCAACGGGTGCGGCGCGTGCCTGAAAGAAGCGCCGACGATGTGTCCCACGTTCATCGCAACCGGCCAGGAAATCATGTCCACGCGGGGCCGCGCCAACGCCATCCGGGCCGCGCTGGAGTCCAGAGGGCTCGGTGATGTTGACGCGCTTTCGTCGCCGGAACTGGCGCAGGCGCTCGAAAACTGTTTGTCGTGCAAGGCCTGCCTGTCCGAGTGCCCGTCCAACGTCAACCTCGCGCTGTTGAAAGCGGACCTCCAATACGCGCGCATCCGGAGAGACGGGGTGGGATTCCGGGAACGGCTGTTCGGTTCGGTGGACCGGCTGGGGCGGCTGGGTAGCAAGATGCCGTGGCTGGCCAACGGGCTGCTTTCCTCGTTTTTCGTCCGCCAGCTTCTATCGTGGGGAGTGGGCATTACTTCGAGACGGCCCCTGCCTGCCTACGCCCGTGTGCGGTTCGACCATTGGTTTTCACAGCGGCAACAACTCCCGCGGCTGCACAAGCGCGGGCAGGTCATTCTCTGGGACGACACGTTTGTGCGCTATTATGAGCCGCAGATCGGCATTGCCGCGGTAAGAGTACTCGAGGCGGCCGGGTTCGAGGTCGTTCTTCCCGCCGGCCGTGAATGTTGCGGCCGTCCCGCGTTCAGCCAGGGCGATCTTGCCAAAGTGACGCGCCTGGGGCAGCACAACCTTGCGCTGCTGGCCAACACCGCGAGCGACGTTCCCATCCTGTTTCTCGAGCCTTCCTGCTACTCGATGTTTGTGGAGGACTACCGGGAGCTCGGGCTTGCGGATGCCGATTTGGTGGCCGCCCGCTGCTGGCAACTCGAGGAATTTCTCGACGACCTGTTGCGGCAGGACCCGGAAGCCCTTCATTTCCAGATCATGCCCGAATACGTGGCCATCCATGCGCATTGCCATTCCAAGGCGCTGTCCAACCCGGCTTATTTGCACCGGCTGATGACGCGCCTGCCAGACATGAAAGTCACTTTCTTGAGAACGGGATGTTGCGGCATGGCCGGTTCGTTCGGGATGCTCGAATCGAAGTACGATCTTTCCGTCGAGGTCGCCAAGCCGCTGACCGAAAAAATCAATGCTCTGCCGTACGGCACGCTCGTCGTCGCCGGCGGCGCCAGTTGCCGGCAGCAAATCGCCCATCTGACGCGTGTGCGCGCCCGGCACCTCGTGGAAGTGCTGGCCGAGGCGCTCGAGTGACTGAGCGAACGCCGAAATGGATTTCCGGATCGACAGAACTGCGAGCACGCTGCAGGCCACAGGCCTCCTCTCCGGACCGCGGCTCTGTGAGCCGCAGCAACGTCCGAAAACCCGGACACTCCTGAAACCTTCCAGGGTGCCATGCACTGCCAACCCTGCTGCGGGTCGCAGACCCGCTCTCCGGACCGCGGCTCTGTGAGCCGCAGCGGCCTGGAGGAACCGGCGATCCAGGAATCACTTTTGGCAAACGTTTCTAGACCAGCTTCGGAAAGAATTCATGCGCTGTGGCGCACGTGGCGGCTCCGAGTTCGTCCAGCGAACAGCCCTTGGTCTGCGCGACGACTTCCGAAATCTCCTTCACGTAGGCGGGTTCGCAGCGTTTGCCGCGATAGGGAACGGGGGCCAGGTAGGGGCAGTCCGTTTCCAGCATGAACCGGCCCAGGGGCGTGGCGGCAATGGTGTCGCGCACGTTCTGGCCGTTCTTGAAGGTGGCGATGCCGGTGAAACTGACGAGCGAGTTCATGGCCACGACGCGTTTCATCGTCGCGGCGTCGTTTGAGAAGCAGTGGAACACGCCGCGCACGCGGCCGGCGAAGGGCTCCAGTTGGGCGAGGGTGTCCTCCAATGAATCACGCTGGTGAATGACGCAATTCAATCCCATCTCGGCCGCCACTTCAAGGTGCTGGCGGAACAGCTCAGCCTGCCTCTTCTTGTAGCGTTCGTTGTCCGCCTCCCCTTTTCCGGGTTCGCCGCCCGGCAGACGATGGTAGTCCAACCCGGTTTCACCCAGCGCCACCACTTTTGGGTGCCTCGCCAGCTCACGCAGGGGAGCGCGAAGATCGGCGGGTGCCTCGTCCGCATTTGATGGATGCCAGCCCACGACCGCATACGCGCACGGGAAGCTCTCGGCGATCCCGATCGCGCGGCGGCTGCTCTCGAGGTCGGTGCCGATGGAAATGATCCGGGTGATGCCCGCCGTCCGGGCTCGTTCGACGACCTGCGCCACGTCGGGCGCGAAATCCGGATAATCCAGATGAGCGTGGGTGTCGTAAAAGGACGCCATAAGTCCGGCCAGTCGCCTGGGGAAGAGTGCCCGATATTCCAATGGGGTGCAAGGGGCCCGGGCGGGCGGCGCCCTTTTTTGAAGGAAGTGGTCGCTTGGTTCCCCTTTAATTCGCGTCCATTCGCCATTCGCGGACAAACTCTTCCTTCTGTAATCCGCGAATGGCGAATGGACGCGAATTCCCAGGCTACCGCCATTGCGATATCGGGGTGGCGAC
>JBEKFT010000320.1:0-5425 GCA_050013175.1 Verrucomicrobiota bacterium | reverse complement strand
CTTGTGCGGGTCGTTCTGGTGAAGTACTGGCTGGCCAGCTTTTTGTCGCTGGCGGTGACACTCACGCTCATTACCGTGTCGTGTTCCCTGCTTCACATGAGTTGGGACCAACGGGTGTTCTTCGGCACTGTGGTCACCGTCATGAGCTTTTCGCTGAACGGTCTGGCCATCGGGTTGGGGGTGCTTTTCCCAAACTTCAAGGAATCCAACCCGGGCAAGATTGTGAGCGGTTTCGGCGGGACGCTGTGCCTTGTGCTGAGTTTCCTTTACATTTTTGCCTCGGTCGCGCTTCTGGGCTTTGGCACCTCCGGATTGCACCTCCGCACCGACTGGGCGTTGGAGAGCGTCGCAACGTTTCTGTTCCTTTCGGTGCTGACCGGCTGGTTGCCGCTCAGGGCCGGCCTGAGGCAACTCAGGCATTTTGAATTCTAGGATTCAACCGCCGGCGACGCCGGGTCGCCCCGTCGCCTTTGAAAGCCGGCGGATTCAGCCTTCGGCCACCGCCAACAGAGCTTCAAACAAGGCGGCTGAATCCGGCATGTGGCTGCAGTTCCCGTTGCCGAGGACGATTCCGAACCCGTCGCCATAGCCCGGACCGTTGGCGACACAAGCGTCCGTGAGACACTCCGAGATCTGCTTTGCCGCCGCTCGAACGACACTTGCCCGGTCGCCGTCGGTTTCATATTTCCACCCCACGATCCGGGCTTTGGGAAACCAATCCCGCAATCCAGCGATGATTTTTGCGGTGGGCACCAGTTCGGCGAGCAGAGTCCCTTGTCGGGTGGACAGCTTGCCGGATTTCATCTCGTTCAGGGCGCCCTGAGGAGAGCGCGACCAGATTTTGCCGAACTTGAAGTCGCTGACCGCCGCCGGATGAAACACTGCGTGGATGGACCGGCTTGCCAGGTTCTGCAGCCGCTCGCGCAAATCCGCCGTCGTTGTAAACGTCTCGACGCGCCGCGCACGGCGCTCACCCGCATAGGAGGCCTGCGTCCCGACCAGCAGCGTCACGTCGTGCCCGCGTACGGCCAGAAAATCCGCCAGTTCGATCCCGAGCCGGCCGGTGGAAGAGTTGGTGAGGCGGCGCACCTTGTCGAGGGTTTCATACGTCGGGCCGGCGGTGACGATACAGTTCATACTGGTAAAGTGTAACAAGCAATCCGGTTGCCAAGTATTATGTTCGCGCCGGCCGGGTGGAAGCTTGCCCGGCCGCCAAATCATGGCAGTTTGGTCGCGTGAACAAAATCATCGGCATCGACCTCGGCACGACCAATTCACTCGTGGCCACGGTGGATTCGGGCATTCCGCTCGTCATCGCGGACGCGGAAGGACGGCGGCTCACGCCGTCGGTCGTTCACGTGCCGGGTCCCGGAGCGGAACCTGTCGTTGGCCACGCGGCCAATCGGGTGCGGGTCATCCGGCCGGCGGAGACCGTCTATTCGGTGAAACGCTTCATCGGGAGGCGCGGCGCGGACGTCTCACGGGAGGAGAGGCGGGTCACCTATCCTGTCCGGGGCGAAGGCAATGGGCCGGTCACCATCCCGATCCATGGGCGGTCCTGCACGCCGGAGGAAATCTCGTCGGAAGTGTTGAAGAAGCTGAAAGGGGACGCCGCGGCTTATTTCGGCGAGCCGATCACGCGCGCGGTCATCACGGTGCCGGCCTATTTCAACGACGCACAGCGCAACGCGACGATCCGGGCGGGGGAACTGGCCGGTTTGACGGTGGAGCGAATCGTGAACGAACCGACTGCGGCCGCGCTGGCCTATGGCCTGAACCGGCTCAAGGAACATTCCAAAATCGCCGTGTACGACCTGGGCGGCGGCACATTCGACCTGTCGATCCTGGAACTCAACGCCGGTGTGTTCCAGGTCCTCGCCACCCATGGCGACACGCGCCTCGGGGGAGACGACATCGACAGGCGGATCGTGGATTGGGTGATCCGCAGGATCGGAGAGCAGGATGAATCGCTCATGCGGCGCCTCGATCGATCGGAAGACCCCGGGCCAACGGCGGAGCGACACGAGGATGCGGCGGTGC
Source organism: Verrucomicrobiota bacterium (assembly GCA_050013175.1). Classification (GTDB taxonomy): domain Bacteria; phylum Verrucomicrobiota; class Verrucomicrobiia; order Limisphaerales; family BOG-1460; genus BOG-1460. Next base: position 3,385 of record JBEKFT010000320.1, on the reverse strand, counting down.
TTTCCATTTTGTCCCGCATTCGCGAAGCGGCGGAGGATGCCAAGATCCGGCTTTCCACCGAGACGGAAGTCGAGATCACGTTTCCCTTCCTCACGCCGGCGTGCAGTTTCAATCGCCGGCTGACGCGAACGGACTTGGAGGGGATGGCCCTGGACATCATTGAGCGCACCCGGGCGCATTGCCTGCGGTCGCTGGCGGACGCGAAGGTCGGGGCGAAGGACCTGGACCAGGTGATCCTGGTCGGTGGGCAAACCCGGATGCCGCTCGTTCGACAGCGGGTGGGCGAGTGGTTTGGTTGCATGGAGTTCGAGGAACCACGCGGCGACCTCCGGCTGGGGACACCGTCTTATCGGGCGGAGGGACCGCAGTTGAACGTTTCGCAAAACCCGGATGAGGCGGTGGCGCTGGGCGCGGCCATCCAGGCGGAGATCCTTTCCGGCGGTTTTCGAAACGTTCTGTTGCTCGATATCACGCCGCTATCCCTGGGCATCGAGACGTTCGGAGGGCTCATGAACGTGATCATTCCCCGCAACAGCACCCTCCCGATCAAAGCGGGTGAATTGTTCACGACGGCGGTGGACAACCAGCGGGACATGTTGATTCACGTCCTTCAGGGTGAGCGCGAGCGCGCCAGGGACAATTGGAGTTTGGGCCGCTTCACCATCGATTTCGAGCCGGCTCCACGGGGGGTGCCACGGGTGGGAGTGCAGTTCGAGATCGACGCCAACGGAATCCTGCACGTGCTGGCGCGGGACACGAAGACAGGCCGGCAGAAAATCGTGGAGATGAAATCCGCGGTGGACGTGGAGGACTCGGCCGTCCAGAAAATGGTGGATCAATCCGTCGAGCACGCCTTTGAGGATCTTGCCGCCCGCCGTTGGGTTGAAGCGAAGTTGAAGGCGGAGGCGGTGGTTGCCGCGACGCGCAAGGGACTTGCGGAATGCGCGGCCGAACTGGACGCGGATTATCCGCGGCAGGTTGCGGCCGCGGTGGAGAAGGTCGAAGACGCGCTGCGAACGGAGGACGCGGCCGCGCGAACCGGAGACACGAAGCGGCTTCAATCCGCGTGTGCAGCGCTGGACGAGGCGACCCAGCGGCTGGCGGACGTGCTGATGGAAAAGGCGACGGAAGCCTGGCTGCGGAAGCAGGGGGTCGCGCAGTAGAGCGGCGCGGCGCACGATGCCGGACTGGCCGGATTTCGGGGGGAGGATTTCCAGTTTGCCGTGATGGGTTTCGATGATTTTCCGGCTCACCGTCAGCCCCAGGCCCAGGCCCACGTTGCGGGTCGTATAGAACGGCGAGGAAGCCTTTTGAGCGGCTTCCGGAGTAAACCCGGATCCATTGTCCTGGACTTCGATCTGCAGGCCAGGGATGCCATTGCTTTTGGAGTCCGCGTGGAGACGGACGCCGATTCGGGGATCGCCGGGATTGGCCTGCAGGGCGTTCAGGATGACTTCGGTGAGGGCGTGTTTGAGCGCGGCGCGATCTCCGGTCATGGTGATCGGCTGCTCCTCCTCGCATTTGAGTTGGGCGGTCTTGGCGGGCTGGTGTTTGCGGGCCTCCTCGTAGGCTTCCTTGATCAATGGCGAGAGCGGGAACGCCTCCTGGGAAACGAGTGTGTCGCGGGCGAGGAAGCGCATTTGGTTGATCAACCGGGTCACGCGCTTGACGCCATCCGCCAGCGCGGCGTCGAGTGATGCGCGGAATTCGGGGTCCTTGTATTTATCGGCGAGCAATTGCTGATGCGTGGACAGCGGCACCATGGCGTTGCCGACCTCGTGGGCCAGCCGGTCGGCCATGGTCCGCACCAGGCGCAGGTTGGCGGCTTCGATTTCCAGGCGGCGCAACTGTTCGCTCTGGGTGAGATCTTCCACCATCAACAGCGCGGAGGCGGGCTCGGAGGAATTCCCGCGCCGGAACGGAATGATGGTCACGCTATAGACGGTGCCCGGTGAATTCTCCGGCTCGAATCGGAACGTTGGGAAAGCGGTGCCGGTTTTGAGCACCTGATAGACCTTGGTGCCGAGGAGTTGGGGCAGGTCGCTGAATTCCAATTCTCCCGTGTGGCGGTTGGAGACGGGAAAGAACCTGCGGGCGGTTTTGTTGGCGTGAAGAATGGCGAGATCGCGGCTGACGACGACGCAAGCGCTGCTGAGTTCGCGCAGGATCTGCGCCATGATATCGTTGTTGCCGGCCAACTGGTCGTGGAGCCAGATATTTTTGACGGCCAGGCCCAGGTGTTCCAGCAGGTGGAAGATCAACTCCAGCTCCGGATTGGCAAGCGGCTCGCCGGTGATATGGCCGTCAAAGACCGCCACGCCGACGACGGTTTCACGGTCCAGCACAGGAACAGCGACCTGGGCTCCGAGCAATTCAAACTCCCTCTGGGTTTCCGGGTCCTGGCGGCTCTCCTCACTGGATCGGCGCAGGATGCGGCCGAGCCGGGTGACCTGGCCGCCGATGCCGCTTTCGAACGAGAGCTCGAAGTGTTCGAGCAACGCCGGGGAAAGGCCTATGGCGCAGGCTGCGCGCAGCCGGCGGCTTTCTTCGAGGCTCAATCGTTCGCCCAGCCAGTGTCCCGGCTGGCGGACGAAAACGGCGGCGCGGTTGATGCCGATCAGTTCGCGCAACAGGAGCAGGAACTGCTTGAGCATGGCATTGGCGTCGAGCGAATACGTCAGGATGGCCGAAAAGCCGCGCAAGGCGCCCAAGCTCTGGTAATTGGCCTGCAAACTGGAGGGCGACAGGGACAGCGCGGCGGGCGCGGGCGCTTCCTGGGTTGGGATCGAGACGGGAGCGGGAGAGAATTCGGCCGGGCCTGGGGACGTCCAGAGGCGGTCCAATAAGGCGGTGAACATTCGCATCCGGAGCGGTTTGGTCAGGACATACGTGGCGCCCTGGAGATAGGCTTCCTCCTCCCATTCCCACTGCTTCGCGCCCGTGTAGATAATGACCGGGCACTTGGTCGCGCGACGCCGAAGCTTCTCTAGAATCCACACCTCCTGGACACCCGTGGTTTCGACGTCCACGATGCAGGCGCTGGCGAGGCCGTGTGCCAGCAACGGTTCGGCCTCCTCGACGTTGACGCGATGGATGACGCGATACCGTTCAGGGTTGAGCCCGGCTCGAAGTGCTTCAGCCAGTTCCGGATGCGGAGCCAGCACCAAAAGGGTTTTCATTTTGCAGGCGGGCTGGCCATGGACAGGAACAGATGCTGGCGTTTGGGCTGTGGGTGCGGCGACTGGGTACCGGTCGAGGTGACAATTCGATCGCGACTGACAATCACCATGCGGCTGCGACTGTCACTCAGAACCAAGTGAGACGTTCCTGCTGCAGTCACTACCATTAGATAATCCATACCATTGCCGTCCGGTCAATTCATTCC
>JBEKFT010000319.1:0-3263 GCA_050013175.1 Verrucomicrobiota bacterium | reverse complement strand
TTCAACACGCGGCGTTGATCCAGGTGGGACATCGGCAGAGGGCGATGGTCCGGTTCGGGACCAACACTCTCGCCGTCTTTGAAACGTCCTCCCACCAGATGGGCCCACTCGATCTCGGATCAAACCGGTTCGTCGTCATCCAGTTGGATCCGGTGGAGTCCGGAACCAATCTATATCTGGCCGTTCATGCCGACCCACACCCCTCGGAGGACGCCCTTGTCGCGAGCGGGACCGACCTGGTTTACCTCGATCCCGCCTCGCCCTTTCTCTCGTCATTGCATCTTGCGTTTTACGCCGGCCTGTTGCTCGCCGCGCCGTTCCTTTTCTATTTCATAGCCCAGTTCGTCCTCCCGGCACTGAAAGTCAGGGAAAAGAAATACGTCCTCCGCGCCTGCGGCGTGGGTGTCGGGCTGTTCCTGGCCGGCGTCAGTTTCTGCTATTTCTTTATTCTGGCGCGGGCGTTGAAGTTCGCCGAGCTGTTTTCCCTGTGGATGGGTGTGAAAGTGCCGGAATGGCGTGCGGAAACGTATTTCAGTTTCGTGACAAAATTCATGCTGGGGATGGGGCTGGGCTTCGAGCTGCCCGTCGTGCTGCTGGCCCTGGTGAAGATCGGCATCCTGGACTACCAGAAGCTCTCCTCCATGCGCCGTTATATGATCGTGATCAACCTGGTTTTCGGAGCGCTGTTGACGACGCCGGAGATATTCACCCAGGTGGTCATGGCGATCGTGCTGCAATTCCTCTTTGAAATCAGCGTCTGGATCGCCTGGTACTGGGATCGCCAGGAGCGGAAACGCGTAGCGGCGGAAGAGCAGGAGTAAAGCCTTCTCCATTCGATTAAAACCACGGATGAACACGGATGCAAGGATGGTTCTAAAAGCGGGCATCCGTTTTGAAAACCTCTTTACAACCCGGCAATTCGCGTTAATCTCCAACCAACGAAACGAACATTTATGCGAAAAGCGCTTTCCCTTCTTGCCCTGGTTGCAGCAGTGGGCGCGCTGGCTTCCGGTTGCGCCAACACGGAACGGAAGTTCGGCCGCGGACTCGACAATTCACTGGATATCGTCCGCTGCGGCGAATTCCGCCGCACCGTCGAACAGACCGCCATCCTCGAGGGACCGGACGCCGGCTACACCGTCGGTGTTGTGCGCGGCATCAATCGCACTCTAGGCCGGACGGGCATTGGCATCTACGAGATGGTGACGGCCCCCTTGCCGCCTTACGGACCGATCTTCACCGATCATTTTGCGCCCGAGCCGGTCTATCCGGACAGTTTTACCCCCGGCCTCGTGGCGGATTCGATGTTTGCCACGGACACTTACCTTGGTTTCAGCGGGGGCGAAGTGATGCCCTTCTCGCCCGGCAGCCGTTTCGAGATTTTCAACATTCCCTGAGCAGCCGTTGGAATCCTCGACAGCGCGCCAACTCCGAACGCCTTCCGGGTTGGCGTTTCTGTTATGACGCTTGAAAGAAAGTCCGGCTGCAAGGCCAACCTGTTGCTCAACATCCTGGGCAAACGCCCCGACGGATTCCACGAACTCGAAACCGTGATGCATCCCGTCGGGGTGTTCGACATCCTGGACTTCGCCCGCCACCCTGGCCGTCTCGAACTGACCTGCAATCTGCCCTGCCTCCCGACGGATTCCAGAAACCTGGTCCACCGGGCCGCGACCGCATTCCTCCAGAAAGCCGGCATCCGGGAGGGCGCGCGAATTCACCTGGAGAAGAACATCCCGCTGGCGGCGGGCCTCGGCGGCGGCAGCGGCAACGCCGCGGCAACTCTCTCCGGCCTGAATGAACTGTTCGATCATCCGCTGTCGCCCCTGCAATTGCGGGAAATCGCCGCGGAACTCGGCTCGGACATCCCGTTTTTCCTTCAAACAAAGCCGGCGCTGGCCACCGGGCACGGTGAGAAAATCCAGTCCCTGGACAGCTTGCCGGCGCTGCAGGGGGCCGCGTTCCTGCTGATCCATCCCGGGTTCGGCGTTTCGACCCCCTGGGCGTATCAGAATCTTGCCCGGTTTCCGGCCGCCTTGAACGGCAGACCGGGCCGCGCGCAAAAACTGATTTCACTCCTGCAAACCGCCGATTTGAAGCTCGCCGCCCCGGAGTTCTATAATTCGCTCGAAGCGCCCGTCCTCGGGAAATACCCCCTGCTCGCCCTCTTCCAGGAATTCCTGCGCGAGAAAGGAGCGGCGGCGACACTCATGTCCGGGAGCGGTTCGACGACCTTTGCGGTGGCCGCCGACCGGGCGTCGGCGGAAACGTTGGCCGAGCAATTCAAGGGGAAATTCGGTGCGACCTGTTGGACGACCGTGGTTCCGGTTCAGTCTTCATAGCCGGCATGCTTTGCCCGTTGTGACCCCTGCCCGATCCTGCGTTTCACGGCTTGGATACGCTTTTCCCAATCCAGCCAACTCGCCGCCCAGCTCGCGTCGGAAAACCGCCGCCGGGCTTCTGGCCAGAGTTCCTCCAGGTAGGTTGCTTCGCGGCGGGCGGCCTCCAGGTCGCCCCACTTCAAAAGGGCCTCGATCAGGTTCAGGCGATTCTCGGGATACACGGGCGCCAGTTCGACCGAGCGCCGGAGATGCTGGCGCGCCTTGCTCCGGCTGCCGATGCTGGCGATGACCGGCGCCTTCATATAAAGCAATCCCAGGTTCCGGTCCGCCCCGGCATAATCAAACTGTTCGTCCAATGCAGCCGTCGCCAGGAATTCCCGCTCCATTTCCTTGACCATCCTCAGGGCCGCCAGGTTGCGCTTTGTATCCGCGAGTTGACCGAGATCCATTCCCAGATAGTAATGCACCGGCGCCGACCCCGGCTGGAGCGCCATCGATCCCCGGCACGCGGCGATGCCCTTTTCCGCAATTTCGGCCCGCGCAGGGTTGTTGGTCGTCAATTCCGCAAGATCGAAACAGGCCCGGCCGAATTGCCAGGCGGCTTCGGCGTCGTTGGTATGGGCCAGGAACCGGTTCGAGGCCTCCGTGAACTCGCGCTCGGTCCGCGCCGCGGCCGTTTCCGCCGAGGATTTGTCACCAGCCATTGGTTGGCCCGAGACCGCCATGAAAGAGCCGGCGGCAATCCCTATAAGCCCGGCGAGGGGCGCGGGTCGGAAAAGGCGGCGGAGCGGTCTGAACCGCCTCAATTGCCGTCGCCACAGCATCTTGGCGACGTGTGTCATGCCGGCGGAATTAGGGGTTGCGAACATCACGACTGGTCATATACTGACATGAGAGTGAGATCAAACGGCAAATTGCTGC
>JBEKFT010000318.1:0-4712 GCA_050013175.1 Verrucomicrobiota bacterium | reverse complement strand
GCCGATGATCGAATACGTCCTGGACAACCTCGCTCCGATTGGCGGGATCGACCGCATTTACGTCGTCACCAATGCGAAATTCGCCGGGCATTTCCAGAAATGGTCGGACACCTACCGCGCCACGAAAGCCAAGCTGAATTTCACCATCGTCAACGATGGTTCGACGGACGATACCAACAAGCTCGGCGCAATCGGAGACCTGCATTTCGTGCTCAGGACACAGAAGGTGGATGACGACGTTATTGTGGTGGCGGGGGACAATTTGTTCAGTGAAAAGCTGGAGGGGTTTGGAGAATTCTGCCGTCAGAAGAAGGCGCCCGTACTGGCGTTATATGACGTGGGCAACCTGGAGGAGATTAAAAAGTACAACGCGATTTCCCTGGACGGGGAGTCCCGAATCCAGTTCTTCGAGGAGAAGCCGAAGAATCCGACGAGCACGCTGACCGGCATCGCGCTTTATTACTATCCGAAGTCCAGCCTGCCGCTCATCCGGCAATACATGGCGGAAAAGAACAATCCGGACCAGCCGGGCCGGCTGGTGCAGTGGATGTATCCGCGCACGCCGTTTTACACGTGGAAAGTGCCGGGGATCTGGTATGACATCGGGTCGAAGGAGACGCTCGACGAAGCGGACCGGATTTTCGCGAGGCGATAGTTTGCCGGATGCGGTCCCGATGGTCATGATCGGGCGGTTTTTCTCTTCACGCGGCAGGGTAAAGTGTCTGCTTTGACATGGAAGCCGATTTCTTTCCGCGGCGGCGCGGGCGGCGTCCTGAGCTGGCGGATGGCTTCAAAGATGTTCTGGATCTGTTCATCGTAATTCACGATGCGTGGCCAGGACTGCGCGCAGGAGCACAAACACGCGCATGATCTCAATGTTAACCTGGACGCGATCAGCATCACCCGCTGGCGGCGAACCGTGTAAATCAACTGGTCAATCCGTCTGATGGACACAAGAGCTGGCTTCGCTGGCGTCGCGGTTTAACCGATCCTAAACGAAATCCGTGCAATCAGGTCCCGGCCGAAGCTGTGCTGGAGGCGGTCGAGGATTTCCTTGCGGCGGTAGCGGACGATTTCGGCCAGCCACACGCTGCTGTCCACGTTCACGAAGAGCGTTCCCTTGCGCAAACCGACCGGTTGCGCGTGGGCGACGATGGCCGGGTCCAGCAGGTTGTTCCAGACCTTGACGATTTCCGCTTCGGCGCGGCGGGTGTCGATCCGCAGGTCCGAGAGCACGCGCGAGAGAACGTCGCCGGCGGGTTTGGCGCTTATGTGGCGCGCGATTTCAGACGCGGAAAGGTCGATTCCCCGCCAGGACGCGAGTGCGCGGCCGCGCGGAGGGAGTTTGGCCGGGCCGAGGGGCGGGATGCGTTTGTGGGGCGGAAACATCTCGCAGGAATTCCTCCCGGCTCAACCCGCGGTCTTGTCGTCCGAATGTTCGTCGAGCTTTCCGGAGAAGTTATTCCCGGTGAGGAAATCGTGCATCGGCTTGTAGAACTGGATGCGCACCGGCGAGTTCTGGTGGTTGAGCAGGAAATAGATTTTCGTGCCTTCCTTTTGGCGCATGCTGACCTGGACGGTATCCGGCACCTTCAGCAGGGCATGCAGGTTGCACATCTGCCGCAGCCAGCCCACAAGATCATAGTAGAACTGCTGGTGGCTTTGCGTGCCGATGTAAACCGCCTTCCCGAGCCCAAAGGCGTTCATCGTCATCGCCGGCCGGCCGGCGTAGAAATCCTTGGCGTAGGTCGCGAGGACCTGGCATTCCTTCGCCTCGATGATATCGCACCAGAGCCGCGCGGGATGCAGGTGGCTGGTCGGAAAGGCGCCTTTGAAGGTGAGATGGTTTTCCTCTCCGGGGGGCAACGGGTCAAATTCGAGGACTTCGAGGCCGAACAGATCGGTCAGGTCGTGGGGATAACCGTTCACGGGCGCCATGGCGTGTTCGTCCACGAGGCCCGTGTTGAAGGTGCCCACGACGATGCCGCCGTTCTGGGCGTAGAGCTTGACATGGTCGGCCTCGCCACCCGACAGCAGGTGCAGGGAAGGGGCGAAGACGAGTTTGTATTTGGACAGGTCTTCGGACGGGCGCGCAAAGTCCACCGAAATGTTGCGGTCGTGGAGGGCGGTGTAGAAAAGCTGGATGTGGTCGCGCAGGTTGAAGAACTTGTTCGGCTGCATGGGCTGCTGCAGCGCCCAATGATTGTCGTGGGTGTAGAGAATGCAGGCTTCGGCGACGACGCGGGTGTCCTTGAGCGCGGGGGCCAGGAGCTTGATTTCCTCGCCGATCTGGCTGATTTCGCGGAACACGCGGTTATTGGTCTGCAGGTGGTGCGGGAGCACGGCGCCAAAGAATTTTTCAAAACCGATGCGTGACTGCCGCCAGTGGTAATAGAGGACTCCGGAAGCGCCGCGCGACAGGAGTTGATACGTGAACAGCCGGATCACGCCGGGCCGGACCAGCGAGTTGACGTCCTGCCAGTTGACCTGCCCGGCCTTGTGTTCGATCACCCAGAACCCGTAGTCGCCGTCCGGCGTTCGGACGTCGTCCTTCTTCAACGAGCGGAGGATGTCGATGTCGCAAGCCAGTTCGGCGGCTTTGCTTTTGATCACGGCGTTGCTTTCGATGGAAACGAAATCGACGATTTTGGCGACATCGAAATGATCGAAGCGGCGCAGGAGGGCGCGGAGGTTGGTGGTGAGGGGGATCCCGGGAGTCAACTCGCGCAGCACCTCGGCCTGCATCCGGAGGAAGGCCACGATGGTATCGCTGCTGAACCGCGCCCAATCCAGCAGCAGCGCGGGATTGTGGGCGGTCGGCGCATACATGGGCATCGGGATCTGGTCGAATGCGGAAACCACCTGGCCCCAGTAGCGCAATCCCAGCTCCTGGTTGAGGCGTTCGACGGTCTCGTATTTGAGCTTCAGCCAGTTCTGCCATTCGAGACGCGTATCCTCGTTGAAGGACCACTCGGTCTGGTGGCCGCCGATGCCGCTGTCGATCTGCCAGGCGACCAGTTGCTTGTGTGTTCCCAGCGCCTTGGCCATGGCCTGCACGATGCGCTTGGAATAATTCCAGTACGTGTCGTTGTTGAAGCAAACGGCATGGCGCGTGCCCTCGCGCCGCGGAATGCCCTTTTCATCGAGCGGGAGGATTTCCGGGTGCTTCTGGGCAAGCCAGACCGGAGGGGCGGCGGTGGGGGTGGCGAGGACGACTTCGATCCCGGCCTTGCCCATGACATCCATCACGCGTTTCAGCCAGTCGAACTCGAACTTGCCGTCCCGGGGTTCGCAAAGGCCCCAAGAGAGATCGCCGACGCGGACGACATTGATGCCGGCTTTGACCATGAGTTCGGCATCCTGTTGCCACTGCGCTTCGGGATTTTCGGAGGTTCCACCATGCGGAAAGACCCAGTGCTCAGGATAGTAATCGACGCCAAAATACATAAGCTTGTCGCGCGTGGCGCTCTTTGCCCCACTCTATGAACATGCTCGGATCACTGCAATGGAAAAGTAGAACTCGAATGGAAACTCGAACACATCGATCGTGTCCGTCGATTCCCGGTTTGATATTGCCAGACCGGGCCGCGTCGAGTTGAATCGGTGGGACATTATGAGACTTCGCCGTTTGCTTCCCCGCGCCCCGGGTGTTCGATCCGCCCTGACGGCCCTGTTGCTCGCCCTGTTCGCGGACGGCATCCTCCAGGCTCAAGACACCAACGCGCCCGCGTCCGTGCCGCCATACGTGCCGGAGGTCGCTCGATATCCGAAGAGCGACGATTTGTTTCCCGGCAAGGGGCCGGCCCAGAAGGGAGACTGGTTTGTCAAAATCTGGACGGAGCGCCGCTCTGAATTCTGGAGCCATCGCGGGCGGGACGAACGGGCCGTTGTCTTTCTCGGAGATTCCATAACGCAGGGCTGGAACGGTCTGGCCGGGGCCTTCCCGGACCTTAAAACCGCCAACCGAGGCATCGGCGGCGACACAACGCGGGGGATATTGTATCGGTTGAAGGAGGACGTGCTCGACCTGCACCCCGTGGCGGTGGTGCTTCTCATCGGCACAAACGACCTTGGACTCGGTGCCCGTCCCCAAGAGGTTGCCGACAACGTGAGGATGATCCTGGAAAGGTTGGGCAAAGCCAATCCACACATGCCTGTGATCGTTTGCAAAGTCATGCCCAGCGACCCGTCCAAAGAGCGTCCGCCGGATCGGATCAAAGCCCTCAACGCGCTTGTGGATGCCGTGGTGAAGGAAAATCCGAACTGGATCCGGTGCGACACCTGGAGCATTTACGCGAATGCGAAAGGCAACTGCGCCCGAGAGGAGTTCCCGGATTTGCTGCATCCGAACGCGATGGGCTACGCCAAATGGGTGGCGGCGTTGACTCCGATTTTTGCCCGGCTCAACCTTCCTGGCTGAACACAGGAGTTCCTGACGGATTGAACGTGGGGAGCCGGTTTTACTCCGGCGATTTCGGCCGGGGATTCAATCCGCCAGGACGGATTCCACCAGACTGATCAATTGCTTTGCCTGATAGGGCTTGGCCAGGAACCGGTCCGGTTTCACGCGGGCATTCTGGTAGATCCCGGCATCGACGGTTCCGCTGACGAGAATGATCTTTTGCCGAGGGTTGATTTGCCTGCACTCCCGGATCAGATCGAGCCCGTTCATCCTGTGCATGGCGTAATCGGTGAGGATCAGGGCGGGGCGG
>JBEKFT010000317.1:0-3274 GCA_050013175.1 Verrucomicrobiota bacterium | reverse complement strand
AGGAGACCCGCGCAATGGTCGAATTGCAATTGGAGAAGCTTTCGCCCATCCCCGTCACCCAGGCGGTCTGGACCATGCACCTGCTCCCGCATTCTGGCGCCGGTCCGGGCGGCGGCAAAGCCGAAGCGAGCCCCATGCAGACCGTGGTCGTTACCGTCGCCGCCCGAAGCGCGGTCGAGGAATTCCTCGGGGGCCTCGAAGGGCAGGGATATATGGCCGATCGCCTGGAGGTGCCGGTGCTGGATCAATTGCACTCGACAACGGTGAAGGGGGATGGCGTTTGGATTTATCCCAGGCCCGGCGCGTCGAACACCGCGTTCGTGGCGTGGTGGTACGGCGGCTTGCTGCAGAACCTGGATCTGCTGGCATCCCCCGCGGGTCCCGGCCGCGCCGCCGCGTTGAAGGATCAACTGATGCAAATGGCCTGGGCCGGCGAACTCGAAGGCTGGCTCACGTCGCCTCCCTCCTGGCATCTGGTCGCCGATCCCGTCACCGCGAAGGAATGGGAGCCGGCGTTGCGCGAGGGCTTGGAACAGTCGATCGCGGTCCTCGCTCCTTTGTCCGACACCGAACTGGCGGCATTGACCGCCCGACGGGGCGCGGAGGCTGATTCGGCCGACAATCTGCTGCCCGCCGAGTTTGCGGCGGGTTACCACCAGAAGTATGTGGACCGGCTTTGGATGACCGGGCTGGGCGCGACGCTCGTCCTGTATGTGATCGGGTGTGTGATTTACTTCATTGCGGTCGGATTCCTGAGTTATCAGACCACTGGCGTGGAAAAGCAGGTGGATGCGATCAGCCAGTCCTACACGAATGCCCTTCAAATCAAGGCGCGCTTCGCCGTCCTCAAGGACCGGCAGGATCTCAAGTATGCGGCGCTGGATTGCTGGGAGGCGATTGCGGAAGCCATGCCCGAAGGCCTGACGCTGGATGCGCTGAATTTCAGCGATGGCCGGAAGATCACGCTCAGCGGGACGGCGCCGGCCAATGAAGTGACCGGGGTCATTGATTTCAGCGGCAAGCTGCGCAAGGCGACAGCGCAGGGCCTGCCACTGTTCAGTTCCAGCGGCGGCGATGCCCTTCAGACCCACGTGAATGGAGGAGCCGGGATGCTGAATTGGAGTTTCGGGCTGGAGCTCAAGCGGGGGGAAATGCCATGAACGAGTATTTCTCCCGCCTGAACCCTTCCGAGCGCCGCTTCGTCGTCGTCGTCGCCCTCCTGCTCTTTATCGTCGTCAATCTCTTCTGGGTGTGGCCGCATTTCTCGGATTGGGGAAACCTGAAAGGCCGCCTCGAGGGTGCGCGTCTGAAGCTGGCAACTTATGAGGCTGCGATCCAGCAGTCGGATCGGGTCAAACCCGAGCTGAGCAAGATGGAAAGCGACGGGATGTCCGTGCCGGCGGAGGACCAGTCGCTTGAATTCATGCGGACGATCCAGTCCCAGGCGGGGCAATACGGTGTCGGGATCACCGGGTACGGGCACCAGACCTCGCGGACGAACGACCAGTTTTTCGCCGAGCAGACTCAGACCATTTCCGGAGTCGCCACCGAAAAGCAGCTTGTGGCCTTTTTGTACGAACTCGGTTCGGGAACTTCCCTGGTTCGCGTCCGGTCGTTGTCCGTGCACCCCGACCAGAGCCAGCAGCAATTGAACGTCAACGTCACGCTCGTGGCCAGCTACCAGAGTCATCCCAAAACGCAGGCCTCCGCCACCGCCAGCAAAACGCCGCCAGCCAGGACGGCGCCGCCGCTGCTCAACCCATCGAGTTTGAACCAACCAAGGCCGAAACAACCATGAAAAGAATCTCACCCCTGATCCTGTCGCTCTTTCTGGCTTCCTGCGCCCAACCTCCGCCCCGTAATTTCGCGCCGTATGGATCCGAAACCCGGCCCCGCCCGGCGTCCCCGGTCCCGCCCCAGACGGCGACGACGGCGCCCCCCGAACCGGCCGCCGTCGCCTCGATCCCGGCGGTGACCCCGGCGATGCCGGCTTCATCGAAGTCGCAAGGCCGGGCGCCGTCGATTCCCGCGGCGACGAACGTCCTGGCAGGAGCCGGGACAGTGGAAACGAACGAACCCTCCGGCGCCGGTCGAACAGTCGAAGAATTGATCCCCGCCGGGACCATCAATTTCCCCGCCACCGACCTGAACCAGGTCCTCCAGATTTATTCGGAACTCGTGAACCGGACGGTATTGCGGCCCGCCAATCTACCGGCGCCGCTGATCACGCTGAAGACGCAGACGCCACTGACGAAGAAGGAGGCCATCGAGGCGTTCGACGCGGTGCTCGAAATGAACGGCATAACCATGATCAACATTGGAGACAAGTTTGTGAAGGCCGTGCCCACCACCCAGGCCAACCAGGAAGGCGCCCCCTTCAATAAACTGGATGCCGCGCAACTGCCTGAGGTCGGCCAGTACGTCACCCACGTCGTCCAGTTGAAATACGTCAAGCCGAGCGAAATGGTGCCGGTGCTTCAGCCCTTTTCCAAACTCCAGGGATCGCTCCTGCCGATTGACACCAGCCAAATCCTCGTCCTGCGCGACTATTCAGAGAACATCAAGCGCATGCTGGAGATGATCAAGGAGATCGACGTCTCCGTGCCGTCGGAATTCGTTTCCGAGGTCATTCCGATCAAGTATGCAAAGGCGTCTGACATCTCCGACGCGTTGAACAGTCTGGGCGGCGGGGGTGGCGGCACGAGCATCGGACGCAGCAGCGCGGGCGCCACCGGGCGTACCGGGGGGGCGACGTTGCGTCCGGGTTCACCGGGCTACGCCACGGGTGGCGCGGGCGTCAACTCACAAATGGGCGCGCAAGGGACGACCACCCCGCCGGGCGCCGCCGGGCAGACTGCAGCCCCAGGCAGCAGTTTCACCGATCGATTGCGCAGCATTATCAAGGGCGCCTCGAGTTCGGGCGACCTGCAGATCATCGGCCAGACCAAGATTATCGCCGACGAACGCAGCAATTCACTGTTGATTTTCGCCAGCCGCCCGGACATGGACATGATCAAGAGCATCGTGGCAAAGCTGGACGTCGTGCTGGCCCAGGTGCTTATCCGAACGGTGATACTGGACGTCCAGTTGAACAACGGATGGAATTACAGCCTCAGCGCGGGTGAGGACCCAAGGACGACCGGTGCTTACACTCTGGGCGGCACAGCCAATTCGTCGGATGTCTCGGGGAATACGCCGCTGAACACATTAGCCCAATTTTTCAGCGGAATTGCGACCACCAACATGACCACTGCCCTGCCGGCTTCGCAGGGTT
>JBEKFT010000316.1:0-3276 GCA_050013175.1 Verrucomicrobiota bacterium | reverse complement strand
AGGTGACGGCATATTTCTCCAGTCGCCGCCAGCCGGGCGTGGTTTTGCGGGTGTCGAGGATTTGCGCGCGCGTGCCTTTGACGGCGTCCACAAACTGCGCCGTCAGCGTGGCGATGCCGGACAACCGCTGGACGAAATTCAGCGCGACGCGTTCGGCGCTCAACAGCGCGCGAGCGGGGCCGGTGATTTCCATCAGAACGGCGTTTGACTGCACGCGCCCGCCGTCCTCCACAAGCCGTTGGATTTGCACGGCCGGCGACATCTCGCCGAAAGCAGCGGCGGCGAGTGGCAGGCCGGCCGCGACAAGCGGCTCGCGCGCCCGCATCACGGCGCGCGCGACGGCACTTTCCGGCACGGTGGCCAGCGTCGTGGCGTCGCCGGGGCCAATGTCCTCGTCCAGCGCCAACTTCACGGCGCGGCGGATTTCTCCGGGATCGAGCGATTGCACGATGGAAACGATGGCGCATCGGGCGGGCGCGGAAAAGGCGAAAGATGCAGCCACCGCATCCGTGCTCATCCTGTCACCGCCAACGAACCCGGATGCCGCGCGCGCCTGGCAGTTGCCTTCGTGGTAGTGTTTAAAACCGCCCCAAAGCAGGTTCACCCCCAGAGGTTCAAATCTCGGCAGGGCCAATTCATGAGGGGGTGGGGACAGCCTCGTCCCCACTGAGGTTGCAGATACTCAAGGGATCGCGGGGACGAGGCCGTCCCCGCCCCGATATCGCTACCTTCATGAATCGGTCCTGAATCTCGGCCCGGAACCTGCATTCGCAACGGAGAGAATGTTCCAAGCAGGGCGTATAAGCCCGTGAACAAACGATTGTGTTGTGAAATGTAATTTGCTTTTGATGGCCGGTTCGCTGGTGTTCGGTTTCTCCCTGCTGGCAGGCGCCGGGGGAATCCAGCGCATCGGCCATACGACTCTGACACCGCGACACAACACCATCACGAATGCGGATGGGACCCTGATGGCGGATGACAAAGGGATGTATGCCGCCGTCATCGATCCGGCAAACGGCTATGCGTACTTTTTCGGGAATTACCTGGTGAAGCTGGACATCAGCGGGAATTTGCCGGTGAAAGTCGGCACCAACATCCTGACCGGGCAGTACGCAGAAGGCGCCATCGACCCGGCGGCGGGTTATGCGTATATGCCGAAAGGGGGCTCACTGTTTCGCTATTCGCTCGGAGCCGGAACCAATTCCGTCAGCGCCGCGGGCTCGCTCTCGCTTCCCTCCTGCATGTCCGTCGCCGTCGATGATTCCGACCCCAATCCCGCCAACCACTATGGGTACGTGATCTGTTCCGGGACTCCCGCCACGGTGTTCAAGGTGGCCCTCTCCACCTTCAGCGTGGTGTCATCGGTCTCTCTGAACACCAATGAAAACACGTTTGCGTGGGGACAAATAGATGCTCAGAAAGGCTATGCCTATTTTGCGAGTTACATGATTTACACAGCCCCGGCCATTCCGCAAATCCTCAAGATCAAACTGACGCCCGGCACCAATGCCCCCATCCGCATCGGCACGGTCAACCTGGGCTCAGTTCCCGTCCCTCTTTGGACTTCTTCCATCGATACGGTGCACGGCTATGCTTATTACGGAACGGACAACGGCACCACCAATGTTCCGGAGACGGTTTTTAAGGTGCAGTTGGGAGAGGGTGACGCCTTTCCAACGCCGGTGCCGTTCGGCGGGGTAAGCCTTCATACGAACGAAGTGCAGTTGATTTCCCAGGTGATCGATCCTCAGGGAGGTTACGTTTATTTAGGGGACGACAACACCTATCCCGCCAAGATCTATCAATTCAGTTTGAATGGGACGAATCCGCCGGTGGAAATGGGGTATTTGCAGTTGCAAGCGGGATTGCAAACGCCTCCGCCTGATGGCGTCACCACCAACAACACGACGACGAACAGCGATGGCATCCTCCCTTTCGGGGAGGTCATGCTGCGATCCGCGGTGTATGATCCGGTGCGCGGTTATGCGTATTTTGGACAGGACAGCCGGCCGAATCAGGTGGTGAAAGTCAGGCTGTCGCAGCCGACGATTCCCTTCACGCTCACCGGAGCCCAAACGCCGGCCAACGGCTCGTTCCAATTTGGCTTCACGAACAGCCCGGGAGCGGCGTTCAGCGTGCTGATGACGACGAATCTGGCGCTGGCGTTAAGCAACTGGACGGCGCTCGGCGCGGTGACGGACAGTCCGCCCGGCCAGTTCCAGTTCAGCGACCCACAGGCAACGAATGGCGGCCAGCGATTCTACCGCGTCAGTTCGCCGTGAACCATGCTTGCCTCAGGTCAGGGTGACTGCTGTCCGGGCGCAAGCCGTCGCCGAGCAGGAACCAGCGGCTCGTCCAGGCGCGCGCGTCAGGCGGAATCGTTGTGTGCGGCGCCCGGAAATCTCCGCACCACGAAATCCTTTCCTTCCTTCATACCCTGCCCGGCCGGCCACGCGGCAGCCTTGGATTGCAATAGTCTCAGGTCCAGCCAACTCGTCGGCGGGAACGTTTCAGTTTTGTCCTTGAAGCGAGAGGTTATTTCGAAGGAACGAGTATTTAGACGGGCTGCTAAGCGATCCAACTTGGGACTCCCAGTGGCTGCGTCCCCTTACGGTTTGCCTCCGGCATCTCCCGGGTTCGGGCACAGATTGCTCCGCGTGTCGAACTCCGTGTTCCGCGTGCCGTCGGGGTTCAGGTAATAAAGAATTGACAGCGTTGGTTGGCTCGGATTTTGAAAGCCTGGTTCGAACCCAATCGGATGATAGATCTTACCATACATTGCTGAGGTTATCTCACCCTTTTCGTTCCGCTTGGTTCGCACTCTCAAATAATAGTTGTCATCTTCAGTTGTATTCTCTGTTAGCTCACATTGCCCCGTTGCCGGATTCAATTTCCCGTCCCCAAAGAATTCCCACCTGTTACTGTAACCGTCTGCGGGAGCGATCGCAGGTAGCCGTAGGCCATAGTCATCACGCCGATGAACACGACGCTGGATTAGGCCGTCTCCAACGTTAGAACATTCCACAGTTAGTCGGCTTGTGAAATTATACCGGTCGATGACCGTGCCATTGACGGTGAACACAAAGTCGCTGACTCTACCCCCTCCATTTGGAGATACCCAGTCGCCCGCGAGCAAATCAAAGCCGAAGGGTTGACCTTTGCCTGGGACGGACGAACCCTTCAGGCACTTCACCACCATCGGCACCGGATCACCGCGCCTTCGTAACTGCAACTCCACGATTGGATTCCTAGGTTCCCACCAACCATTGGTCTGGC
>JBEKFT010000315.1:0-3276 GCA_050013175.1 Verrucomicrobiota bacterium | reverse complement strand
CGGAGCCGGCGGCGGCGTGCCCCAGTGGAACTGCAATTGCAGGGTCTGCCACGAAGCCCGTGCCGGAGCCGGCCGCGTCCGGCCTCGCACCCAGTCGTGTGTGGCCGTGACGGCGGATGATCGGCGCTGGTTTCTCCTGAACGCATCCCCGGATATTCGATCGCAAATCGAGGGTTTCCCGCCCTTGCATCCCCCCGCCGGAATGAATCGCGGGTCGCCCGTCGAGGGGGTGCTGCTCACCAACGCCGACCTCGATCATACACTGGGTCTGTTTCTGTTGCGTGAAGGGGACCGGCTTCGAGTCCATGCCACCGCGGCCGTCCGGCGATCCCTGACCGAAGGACTTTCCCTGGCGCGGACGCTGGAGGCGTTTTGCGGGGTCGAATGGATTCAGCCCCCCTCGAACGCTGGTCCGCTGCCCTGCCGTGACGGCTCGAAGAGCGGATTGCTGTATCAGGCGTTCGCAGTGGCGGGCAGTCCGCCCCGATTCATGCGGGACCCTCCCGGGGCGTCGGATGTCGGCACGGTGGGATACCTTCTCCGCGATGAGGGGACCGGCGGGCGCTTGCTTTTCCTGCCGGACGTCGGAAAAATCGATGACGCCCTGGCGCGATTGCTTCCGGAATGTGATGTGCTCCTGTTCGACGGGACGTTCTGGTCGGAGCACGAGATGCGGGAGCGGGGCGCGGGCCACCATCCGGCGTCGCACATGGGCCATCTCCCGATTTCGGGAGCGGACGGCAGCTTGAAAGTGCTGGCGGAGACGAAAGTAAAAAACAGAATTTACATTCACATCAACAACACAAATCCCATCCTGCTCGAGGACTCGCCGGAGCGCGCCGCCGTGACGAAGGCGGGCTGCGCGATCGGCTGGGATGGAATGGAAATCTCAATCTGAATGGAACCGGGCCTTTGGGACAAACCGACTTTTGCCGAGCGCCTGCGCGAAGTGGGCGCCCGGAGTTATCACCACAAACACCCGTTCCACGTGCTGATGAACGAGGGCAAATTAGAGCCTGATGCCATCCGCACCTGGGTGGCCAACCGCTTCTATTATCAGCAGAACATCCCGCTCAAAGACGCCGCCATCCTTTCCAACTGCCCCGCTCGCGAAGTGCGCCGGGGCTGGTTGCACCGCATCATCGACCACGACGGCGCGCGGGAGGGAGAAGGCGGGATTGAAGCCTGGTTGAAACTGGCCGGGGCTTGCGGCATTGCCCGATCCGAACTTCTGGAGGAGCGACACCTTCTGCCCGGCGTTCGCTTTGCGGTGGATGCGTACGTGAATTTCGCCCGAACGAAACCCTGGCCGGTGGCCGTGGCTTCTTCGTTGACCGAATTGTTCGCGCCGGACCTGATGGCCCAGCGACTGGCCGCGTTCGAGAAACATTACACCTGGATCGACGCCTCCGGACTGGACTATTTCCGCCGGCGCCTGACCCAAGCCCGGGTGGATTCAGAGGAAGGCCTCCAGTTGACCTTGTCCCATTGCAACACCCGTTCCCTGCAGGACGAGGCGGTGCGCGCATTGTCGTTCAAGTGCGACGTGCTCTGGGTGATGCTGGACTCGATTCAAGCCGCCTGCGACAACCCGGGCCGCCCAGGTGCCGCGTGACTTTTCTTGAGGCTCACAGCGCCGTTCAGCCGCACCCATATCCTCCTGGACTGCGGCAGCCATCAGCCGCTTTCCTTGATTCGCCCCGCTTTCTGACGTAAGCTGCGGTAATGATCCCGGATGCCATACCGGCCGGCGCGCGCCCGAAAATCGCCGCGCGCGCCCGCCTGCACACCGACAAGATCAGCGGCCGGCGCGCCCTGCTTTATCCTGAAGGTGTGCTGATGTTGAACCCCACCGGTGAGGCCATCGTGGCGCTTTGCACGGGCCGATCCACACTCGATGAAATCGTGAACAGCCTCGCGGCAAGATACCAGACTTCTCCGGAGGCGATCTCTCCCGATGTGACGGAATACCTGAATCGCATGCGCGCCCGGAACCTGCTGGAGTTTGTGGACGCAACCCCGGCGAAGGCATGAACCGTTCCGTGCCCAGGCCGTTCGGTTTGCTGGCGGAAGTGACGCATCGCTGCCCGTTGCATTGTCCCTATTGCTCGAATCCCACGCGATTGGCCGCTCCGGAACAGGAACTCACCACCGCAGAGTGGGTGCGGGTCTTCGGGGAGGCGTCCGAGATCGGCGTCCTCCAGGTGGGCTTGTCCGGCGGCGAACCGTTGCAGCGCGCGGACCTTGTCGAACTGGTCGCCGCCGCGCGCGCCGCAGGACTGTATTCCAACCTGATCACCAGCTCGGTCGGACTCACCCGCCGTCGCGCCGCGGAATTGAAGCAAGCCGGCCTGGACAGCATCCAGATCAGCTTCCAATCCGACGACGAATCACAGGCCGATCGAATCGCCGGCGCTTCCGCCCACGCCGGCAAGCTCGAGGCCGCGCGGATGGTTCGCGAGCTCGGCCTGCCGCTGACGGTGAATGTGGTGTTGCATCGCGGCAACATCGCGCGCCTGGAACAGATTATTGCCCTGGCGGAGTCCCTGGGCGCCGAACGCCTGGAATTGGCCAACACCCAATATTACGGCTGGGCCTTCGTGAACCGCAGCGTGCTGCTGCCTGCGCGCGAGCAGGTCGAGCGCGCGGCACGGACCGCCACGGCCGCGAAACAGCGCCTGTTCGGCAAGATGGAAATCCTCTTCGTCGTTCCCGACTACTACAGCGATCGCCCCAAACCCTGCATGCATGGCTGGGGCAACCGCCACCTGACCGTGAACCCCGTCGGCGACGTCCTGCCGTGCCCCACCGCAGGAGAAATAAAAGGCTTGAGCTTCGACAACGTCCGGTCACGGTCGTTGGCGTGGATCTGGGCCGAGTCGGATTCGTTCAATTGCTTCCGGGGCACGGAATGGATGCCGGATCCCTGCCGCAGTTGCGAGTTCCGCGAGATCGACTTCGGCGGGTGCCGCTGCCAGGCCGCGCTGTTGACCGGAAATCCGGCGGCGACGGATCCCGTCTGTTCCTTCTCCCCGCACCGCGCCGAACTCGATGATTTCCTCGAACGCACCCGGCGCAGCGCCGCGGCGGCGCCGGACGGAGACGTGGAATTTGTCAGCGCCCGAACGTTGAAGACCTGACTGCCCCTGGCGCGACGGCAGGAGGATCTTCGGGATTACAGCGTCCGGCGGAACAGCAACGTGGCGGCGACCATGGTCAGCACGGTGAATGCCGACAGGTAGGCGAGATCCGGGAGGATCGCGGCCAGCCCGGTGT
>JBEKFT010000314.1:0-3282 GCA_050013175.1 Verrucomicrobiota bacterium | reverse complement strand
TTTCGTCAGCCTTCGCTACGCTCAGGCCTCCTCGATCCCTCGACCAAGGGGCAGGCAAAGTCAGCGCAGACACCCGTCTCCTTTTGAACTCGCAGCTGTCTCCTTTTGTTCCCGCCCCGACAGATTAAATCCGGCAAGGCACGTCGCGCGCAGAGATGATTCGCGCGAACACACCGCTTTACAGCGTTTGCAGCCGGGACTAAGCTGGTGTCATGTCCGATTACGACCCGACGGATTTTGTGGACAACGACTTTCAGGAGCGCAAGACGCCTGCGACGGCGGCCGCGGGCGGTGGATTTTCCCAGCGAGCCCCCACGCGCGAGGAGGTCGATTCGAGGGTGGTGGAAGCCCAGCAAAAGCTGGCGGAACTGAAGCGCGCCCAGGAGGATTTGGAACGGGAGCGGGCCATGCTGGAGGAAACGCGCCGCCGCCAGATGGAATTCCAGAACGGCCGGCAGGAGTTGATCGAGAGCCTGACGCGCGGCCTGGGGCTGCTGGAGGAAGCCGAGTTCAACGCGCGCCGCGATGCCGAACAGATGGCCAAGGCGCTGGCGGACTTGCGGGATGCGCTCTCGAAAATGCAAGCCATCCACGAAACCACCTGGACGAAGGATGATTTCAACGTCGAATTGACCCGCGCGCTGACCACCATCGAGAACGCGCGGATGGAGTGGAACTCGGCGCGGTTGAAATTTCCCCTGCTCGCCGGCGGAAGGACACCCGGCGACGAGGCCGGCGGGCTGGAGACTGCATCCGCGCAGGCGGCCCCATTTGGCAACCGCAGCTTCGGCCAATGGTGCAAACTCGGCCTGGCATTGACCTGGCCGGTGGCCCTGGCGGTGCTGTTGGCGGTGGGCGCGGTGCTGGCCCTGTTCGTCCGCCGTTAGGCCGCAAAGGGTGTATGAACCGAGACGGGTTTGCTGCACGCGTCCATTGGACCGGTTCATTCGAGGCACAGTCCGCCGCCGGTGAAAGCGGGATTTGACAAACGTTCGCAATTGGCATGGCGTGGTTTTCAAAAAAGGCCGATCCGATTTCCGACCGCTCCCGTGAGCTCAGCGCAGAGATCGCGGCGCTCGAGGCCCGGATCCGGGAGCTGGATTCGCAGACGCAACGGAGCCAGGAGAATCCGCGCTTGCGTTCCACCGCGCTGCCCCATGGCGCGGCTCCCCATCGCATTCCGGAGCCGTCCGCGCCGCCAACCACCGAGGAGCCGATCTTTGAAGACGTGGACCAGGACCAGTTGAAGGCCCGTGAGGAGGCGGCCGTGGCGCCGGAACATTTCAACGAGTTGGGCGTGCGGAAGTACGATCTGCCCGCGCTCCTGGGTCGCCTCCGCAACCATTTTCGCGGACCGTCCACGACCAATCCGAAGCTGGTCAATTACCTCGCCGCCGGCGGCATTCAGGGATTGCGGCCGCTGCGCTACGAAAAGCGCGTTGCCCGCAACCGGTTCGTCGCTCTCGTCCTGTTCCTTTTCGTCATCCTGCTGGGGATCATCCTGGCGTTCGTCCGGCATCACTGACTCGTTTGGGAGTGACATTTTCCCGCCCGGACCGCACATTCAGCGCGTTGGGAGTTCCGCATTCAGGCGACAGGGCCGGACACGGTCGTCCCTGGGAATCGACTGAAGGCGGAGCCTGCGGGGGCGGATTCGGGCAGGTGCCCGGACCAGCAGATTGGCTTTGCATGAAAAAGAATACCCCGGTTTCCCGGAGCGGACGGTTTGACGGCGGCCCGGCGGCGGATGTGGCGCGGTTCACCCAATCCGTCTCCTTCGACTGGCGGCTTTGGCGGCAGGACATCCTCGGCTCGATGGCTCATGCCACCATGTTGCGCAAGATCGGAGTGCTGTCGCGCGTGGAACTGAGCGCCATCCTGAGGGGGCTGGACGCGATTGCGCTGGAAATCAGGACGGGAAAATTCCGGTGGAACCCCGGCCTGGAGGACATCCACATGAACATCGAGGCCGAGTTGACGCGTCGCGTCCCGGCCGGCGCCAAGCTCCATACCGGGCGCTCGCGCAACGATCAGGCGGCTCTCGACCTGCGGCTCTGGCTCCGGGACGAGATCCTGGAACTGGGAAAGGAAGTGCGGTTGCTGCAGGCCGCGCTGGCCGGCCTGGGACAAAAAAACAGCGCGGTGCTCATCCCGGGCTACACGCACCTCCAGCGCGCGCAGCCGGTATACTTCGCCCACCATCTGCTGGCGTATGTCGAAATGTTCGACCGCGATCACCAGCGGCTGGAGGATTGCTTCCTGCGAGTCAACGTGTGCCCGCTCGGCAGCGGCGCCCTCGCCGGCTCCACGTTGCCCCTGAACCGGGGGCTGGTCGCCGAACTGCTCGCGTTTGTGGATGCCAAGGGTTCGCCGAAACTCTCGCAGAACTCGATGGACGCCGTGAGCGACCGCGATTTCGCGGTGGAATTCTGCGCCGCGGCCGCCCTGCTTGCGGTGCATCTGTCGCGACTGTCCGAAGACCTGATCCTCTGGGCCAGCAGCGAGTTCCGATTCATTAAAATCGCCGACGCCTACACGACGGGCTCGTCGCTGATGCCGCAAAAGAAGAATCCGGACATTGCCGAACTGGCGCGGGGCAAGAGCGGCCGGGTGATCGGCAATCTGGTATCGTTGTTGGTCTTGTTGAAGGGGCTGCCGATGACGTACAACCGGGATTTGCAGGAGGACAAGGAGCGCCTGTTCGACACGGCCGACACCGTGCGGGCCACCGTGCAGATCATCACGGCGATGCTGCCGCACATCCATGTCCAGCACGCCGCCTGCGAAGCCGCGGCGAGCGATCCCGCGCTGCTGGCGACGGATCTTGCGGATTATCTGGTGCGCAAGGGCATGCCATTCCGGAAGGCGCATCATGTGGTGGGCCTGGTGGTGGCGCTGGCCGAGAAAAAGGGCCGGCCGCTGAATCAACTGACCCTTGCGGAATTGCGGTCGGTGGACAGGCGTTTTGGCCGGGACGCGGCCGACATCTTCGATCTGGGGCGGGCGATGGCGAAGCGGACCCTGGTTGGCGCGCCGGGCACCAAAGAGGTGCGGGAGCAGTTGGCGCGCTGGCGAATGCAACTGGCGTAACGCGGTGTGCCTTGGCAAAAGGGTCTTCAGCACCCTCGTTTTACGTGACCCGTTTTACAGTGCGGTGGGGTTGCGGGATTCTTCTGCCCCAATGGGGTTGAAAAAAATGGACACGTGACCCAGGGTAGTCCCGCCGACGGGACAACCCTGGGCTGAGCGATAGAATCCCTTTGGATTCGGAAACGGGTCGGG
>JBEKFT010000313.1:0-3290 GCA_050013175.1 Verrucomicrobiota bacterium | reverse complement strand
GGCAGTGAATACAATATGTCCACGATCCGCATCATGAGGCTGTCCACGCGCCCGCCGCAGTAGCCGGCGATGGCGCCCCACAACACGCCGATGACCAGGCTCACGCACGCGCCGACGACGCCGACGAGCAGGGAGACCTGCGCGCCGTAAACGACCCGCGAAAAGACATCGCGCCCGTGCGCGTCCGTGCCGAACCAATGCCCGGCGGTGGGCGGACTGAATGGGGTGTCCGACAACTGATCCGGCGCATAGATGGCGGCGAACGTGGCGCTTCGCGGGCCCAGCTCTCCCAGGACGCCGAGTCCGAGCGGCCACAGAAGGACGAGGAGAACCCATGCGCCGAGATACTCGGCGCCGAGAAGCGCGGGTTTGTTCGAGCGGAACCGGAGCCAGGCGCGCCGCGACGGACCGGGTGGAAGGTCGGAAGCCGGCGTGCGGGTGGCCGCCGCAACCGGGCTCCGCTGGTCCGAGCCGTGGGCGTTCGGCGTTCGATTCTCCACGGGTTCACTCATAGTTCACCCGCGGGTCCAGCAGTGTGTAGGTGAAATCCACGGCCAGGTTCAGGAAGATCAACAAGACGGCGTACAACACGGCCAGCGCCACCGTCACCGTATAATCGAGGTTCAAAGAACTGTTGACGAAATAGACGCCGATGCCGGGGATTTGAAAGATGTTCTCGATCACGAACGATCCCGTGAGCAGTTCGGCGAGCAGGGGGCCCGAGTAGGAAACCACCGGCAGCACGGCGAGCCGGAACGCATGTTTCAGCAGCAGGGAGGTTTCGCTCAAACCTTTGGCCCGCGCCGCCGTGATGAATTCCGCGGTCAGGGTGTCCAGCATCCCTTCGCGCAGGAGCCGGGCGACTTTGCCGGCGTAATACAAGCCGAGGGCGAGGGTCGGCAGGATGGCGTGCAGCGGCGATCCCCACAGGGCCACCGGGAGGAGCCGCCATTTGACCGCGAAAATCAGGATCAGCACCGGCGCGATCGCAAAGCCGGGCACGCACACGACAAACAACGCGAAGAAACTCCCGAGCTGATCCTGCCAACCGCCGCGCCGGGCTGCGCTCCAGAACCCGACCGGCAGTCCCACCCCCATGGCGAAGCCGAAGGCGAGCGAGCCCAGAAGCAGGGAGACGGGAAATGCCTGGGTGATGATGTCGCCCACCGAGTGGTTGCGGTACCTCAGGGAAATGTCCCAGCTCGCCGGCGCATGGCGCCAGTGTCCGGCCTGATCCTTCTCCCAGACCAGGCCGAGGTAACGAAGCCATTGTTTCCAGAGCGGCTCGTCCAGATGGTAGGCGGCCTCCATCTGCCGGCGGATCTCGGGCGACGCCGGCGAGCGCTCGCGGTCAAACGGGCCGCCCGGCGCCGCGTGCACCAGCAGGAATGCGAGCAGACTGATGACGAGCAGCAGCAGCGGCGTGTAGGCCAGGCGTTTTAAAAAGTGCATTCTCACATTCCCGGCTTCATGGGTAATTGGGAGCGACGCCACCCTCGCTCGATCCCCGATGAATTTTCCGGATGTATTGGAGCGGGTGCTCGTCGAGGGCATTCTGCCAGATCCCCTCGATTTTTTCAGGATCGAAATAGTTGAATCCCACGAAGAAATACAGCGGCACGATGGGCGCCTCGTCATCGACCAGAATCTCTTCGGCCCGCTGAAAAAGTTCGGCGCGTCGGGCGGTGTCGGTTTGCAGATTGGCCCGGCGGATCAGGTCGTCATAGCGCGCGTTTTTCCAGCCGGTCCGATTGTTTCCACTGTTGGCCGTGAACAAATCGAGGAAGGTGTTCGGGTCGTCGTAATCTGCAACCCAACTGGAGCCGGAGAGATCGTAGTCCAGGCGCGACTGGGAGTTGTAAAAGATTTTGCGTTCGATCTGGCGGAGCTCGACGCTGACCCCGAGTTCATCCTTCCACATCTGCTGGAGTTCGACGGCGACTTTGCCCTGCACGTTCCCGGCGCCGCCGGCTGCGGAGGGAAAGGCGTACTGCACGCCGGGAAAGTTGTTCCCGTTCGCGAAGCCGGCTGCGGCCAGCAATCGACGCGCCTGCGCGGGGTCGAATGGCAGCCCGTCGGGCGGGTGGTAGTTGGCCGTGGAATCAGGCACGAGATGGAACGCCGGCTTTTCACCGGTCGGAAACAGCTTTTTGACCAGGCGTCTTCTGTCGGTGGCCAACGTGAAGGCGCGGCGCACGCGCGGATCGTTGAACGGAGCCCGGGTCGTGTTGAACCTGAAAAAATAGGTGCCCAGAAAATCGAAGGTATGAAAGTCCGGCCGCTTCATCAGGACATCGAGCAACTCGAACGGCACGAGATCCTTGTCCCAGACAATGTCCGCGGCACCCGTTTGATAAAGGTTCAGCGCGGTGTTGGCGGAGCCGATGGGCAGCAGATCGATGATTCCGGAGGCGGTATGGGCCGCGTCCCAGTATCGCGGGTTGCGCAGGAGCCGGACCCGGCTGTTCAAACGCCAGTCGCCGAGTGTGAAGGCGCCGCTGGTGGGCAGGGGATCCGCGTGCAGCCAGCGGTCGCCATATTTTTCGATGGCCGTTCCGGGCACGACGGCGAGCGTGGGAAACGCGCAGACGTCGAGGAAAAAAGGCAGCGGCAGGTTCAGGTCCACACGCAGCGTGAGGGCATCCACCGCGCGAATGCCCAATTGCCCGCGGTTCTTGAGTTTGCCGTTGTAGTAATCTTCCGCTCCCTGGATGCAAAACAACTGGCCCGCATAATCGCCGGCCGTCGCGGGGTTCAGCGCGCGCAGCCAGGACCAGACCACGTCGGCGCTCGTGATCGGGTCGCCGGTGGACCAGACGGCGTTGGTGCGCAGGTGAAACGTGTAAACACGGCCGTCCGGAGAAACATCCCATCGGTCCGCCAACCCCGGAACCGGCCGGGCCGTGTGCGCGTCGAGCCGGGTGAGCCCTTCAAACAGCGCCTTGGTGATGCGCATTTCAGGGATGCCTGTGACCACGGCCGGATCCAGCGACTCGGGTTCCGCGCCGTTCATGATGGTGACGTCCGCGGGCGGGTCGCGATGGAGGCAGCCGGCGCTAAAAAGGCAGAAGGCAGAAGGCAGAAGGCAGAGACAAATCGAAAACCTTCCCCCGACGCGCACTTTCTGCATTCTGCATTCTACCTTCTGCCTTCCGTCCTGGGCGCTCGTCGGCCAGTTCATCGGCGATGAGGGCTACGGAACCGCGGGTGGCGTGTTGGTGGGGGTCATCGTCGGCAGAAGAAGATTGAGGCCGGTCGTGGTGGCGGGCGCGGGGGTTGCTTCGGGCGCC
>JBEKFT010000312.1:0-4445 GCA_050013175.1 Verrucomicrobiota bacterium | reverse complement strand
GTTCAATTGTTACGAACTGTGTCCTGATCAACAACTCGGCCTTTGCTTCAGGCGGGGGCGCATCCGGGGGCACATTGAACAACTGCACGATCATCGGCAACCACGCGGCCTCCAACTCTGGCGGCGTTGCCGGAGCAGTGCTGAACAACTGCATCATCTGCAGCAATTCGGCTTCTTTGGGCGGGGGAGCAAACTCTTGTCAGCTTTACAACTGTACGATCATGGGCAATCAGGCTGACCAAGGCGGTGGAACCTACAACAGCACGCTGGTAAACTGCATGATTACCGGCAATTCCGCCAATGCCAGCGGATTCGGCGGCGGCGGCGGCGCATATCAGAGCATGCTGTTTAACTGTACGGTCACTGGAAACAGGGCCTACGGTTCCCAGGGAGGAGGGACATATAATTCCACGCTGTATAACTCCATCGTTTATTACAACACGTCGTTTACTTCTTATCCCAACTACGCCGGCGGCTTGCTGAATAACTGTTGCGCCACACCACTACCAGCGTCTGGCGGAGGGAATGTCGCCAATGACCCTCTGTTTGTGAATCAGACCGGCGGCGATTTCCATTTGCAGACCAATTCTCCCTGCATCAATTCCGGGAACAACGGTTACGCTTCCGGCACAGATGATCTCGACGGCAATCCGCGCATCGTCGGCGGCACGGTGGACATCGGCGCGTATGAATTCCAAGCACCTGTCAGCCGGATTTCCTACGCGTGGCTCCAGCAATATAAACTGCCCATCAACACGAACACGGATTCCTCGGACGCGGATGGTGACGGCATGAACAACTGGCAGGAGTGGATTGCCGGGACCGATCCCACCAATCCATCGTCGGTTCTGGAAATGCTGGCTCCGGCTTCAACCAATAATCCCTCCGGTTTGGTCGTGAGTTGGCAGAGCGTGAACACGCGAACGTATTATCTGCAACGCAGCACCAATCTCACGGCGGAACCGGCGTTTTCCTCCATTCAAAGCAACATTGTCGGTCAGGCGGGCACGACAAGTTACATGGACACGAATGCTTCAGGTTCCGGGCCTTGTTTCTATCGTGTGGGGGTGCAGTGATCTTTTCTGCTTTCGTGTTCCTGGGTAATCCCCGGGAACAGCGTTTTGGCGCTCCCTAAACCGTATCTATTCAGTTGCACACGCGCCCTCGCGTGCAGTGGTTGGCGCCTCGCCAACCACTCTTGAGCCGTGCGGCCAGTCACCGTTTAGTGATTGGGTTGCGCCCTCCTCCGACCGGCGGGGCGCCGGTCGGAACACGCGCCCTCGCGTGTGCTCCCCAATTCCAACTGCATCGTTCCGGCTAAGCCTCAAAGGACTTTCCACAACCGCAGCTCTGGCGCGCGTTGGGGTTGGATATCTTGAATCCTCCGCCGGTCAACGCATCACTGAAATCCACGACGGCTCCGCGGATGAACTGGGCGCTGAATGGATCCACCAGGACGGAAACCCCGTCCAGCTCCACCGAAGCATCGTCGGGACGTCTTTCGTCGAAGACCATCGAGTACTGCATTCCGGAGCACCCGCCCTGCTCCACGAAGACGCGCAGGCTCTTGCCGCTGTTCTCCGGCTGCGAGAGCAGGGACTTCACCTCTTGCACGGCGCTGGGGCTCAGCGTCACAACTGATCCGGTGCTGGTGTCGGTATCCATGATGTGGTTGCTGGAGAAAGCTAACGGCAGCGCGGACCGCTGTCAAACGGGCGGCTCTATTTTTTTCCAGAGGCGAGGCTTTTCTGCGCGCTCAGGATTTTCTTATCCAGGCTGGAGCGCATCTGCGGGAGCCATTCCTCCAATTTGCCATAGATGTTGATGGCGAGCGGCCACTGTTGCAGGCTTTCGGCGAGACGGGCGGCTTCGAGGCCGGCCTTTTTGACCCAAAACGGATCGGGTTCCTCGCCGTTGCGAAGCATTCTTTCGTAGAAGAAGACGTCCTGATAATCCTCGAGGGCCTGGTTGAGCAGCGCGGTCTGTTCGCTGCCGCTCTTGAGTTTGGCCACTCCTTCGGCCACCAGCCCGAGGCCGATTCTGGCCTGGCTGCGCGCCGGGAATTGCGCTTGCGGCGAGTTGATGACCTCCTGGTAGAAGCCGGCGGCTTTGTCATAGAACTTCGGATCCGAGTCGCCCAGTTGCAGGCAGCAATCCCCCATCCTGCCCAGCGCCACGGGAGCCAGCGGATGGGTGGGATAGGTTTGGGGGATCGTGCTGAACCAGGAAATGGCTTCCTGCAGGTCGGCGGGCCGGTTGGTGGCCCCGGGGTCGGTCCGCAACGACAGGGCGTCCCCGCAGGCGATGGTGGCCTGGATTCTGAGATCCAGCGGGCACGCAGCATTGCCGGCCAGGTTGGTGAAGTAGGTGATGGCGTCTTTGTAATCGAGCCGGGCAACGGCTGCGCGGCCGGCCATCATCTGGGCCTGGTACGTCAGGCTCAGAGGGGGCCAGTTCGTGCTCTTGAACACCAGTTGATAGTTGATTTCCGCGTTTTGAAAATCTCCGCGGCGCCAATAGTATTCACCGATCCACCATTGGGCGTCGCGGGCGAGGTCGTTGGTCGGGAACTGAACCATAAAATTGGTGAACGAAACGAACGCATTGGTTTCCCGGCCGGCCATGTAATGATCCCAGGCGCGGAAGAATTCCGCGCGCGGAAGTTCCGCGTGATTCGTGAACTGTGCGATCCAGCCGGTGTACTGACCGATGGCCGCGTCCCAGTTTCTCTCCTCCTCGTAACTGCGGGCGACGGCGAGACGCACCTCCGGCAGCAGCGCGTTGGTGGGAAAGCGTTTCGCGAAGTCGGCGAACAATTCGCGCGCGCCGGCGGGATCGCTCCGCCGGGTGTAGTTTTGCCCCAGAAGGAGCAGGCAATGCGGGCCGGCAAAGCCGTTGGGATACGACTCCAGGATCCTCCGCATCGCCTCCGTCGCGGCGGCCATGTTGTCCGGCAACGCCGCGCGCACGGTTTGATACAGAGCGAGCTCGAAGAGCTGCGGGTTGAGCCCGGCCAGCGTGCTGTAGTGGGTCACGATGGAATTGTAGTTCGCGATCGCCCCGGCAAAATCGAGCAGCATGAACTGCGCGTCAGCCCATTTGAACCGCGCCACGGCCTGATCCTCGGAGAACGGCAACCGCTCGGCTGCCATCCGGAAGGCGTCCTCGCTCTGGGCGTACCTTCCGTCCGACCAAAGACACCAGCCCTTGTCGAGCAGGGCTTTGCCCGTCAGCGGACTCTGGGGCAGGGCCGACAACAGGGTGTCGAAGCGCGCCAGAGCCTGCGGGATGAGGTTGGTCAGAGTTGTGGCCCGGGAAAGGGCGTTGGAATCGCCGCTGACGGCGGTCGCGAACTGTTTCAACTTCAGTTCGCCAATGGTCAGCAACGCCATGTCGCCGGCGGCGGAGTCCGGGTGCTGGTCCAAATAATCCTCGAGGGTTTTCGTGGCGAGGGCGTATTGGCCTTGCGCGAGGTATAACTGCGCGATTTTCAGGAGAGCCTGGCGCTGGTAATCCGGCGGCGCGTTTGTGACAAGGTTGTTTTGATAAGCTGCAATGGCGTCGGCCGGACGTTTCAATTGTTCCAGGATCCCGCCGCGGAAGGACCACGTCTCCGGCAGGAGCGCCGGGGTCGGAATGTCCTGCTGGGGAATTCGCACGTCGATTTGAGCCGGCGCGGCGTTGGTTCCGGATCCCGCCGGGACGAGAGCGCCGGCCAGGGCCAGAAGATTGGTGGTGCTGGCCAGGGCCTGCTCCGGCTGGGCGCTCTCGAGTTGCAGGCGGCACCGAAGATACTCGCGGCGCCACATTAATTCGGGAGCGAACGTTCTGGCGCTCAGGAAATCCAGGGTGTTCTGGACGCTGTTGAATTCTTTCAGCGCCAATTCGGCCTCCCCCAGGATCAGGTAGCCCTGAAGAACGAAAACATCGGCGGGATCGGATCCGGCCGCCTGTTGAAACGCGCCGTTGGGTTCCTGCAGCAATTGGGTGACCCTCAGCCAATCCCCGGACCAGGCCAGGGCCGCAGCCTCCTCGACCGTCGCTTCCAGCCGCCGGGGCGAATCGGGAAAATTCCTGCTCACCCGGGCGAAGACGGCCGCAGCCGCCTGGAAGTTCCTGGTCTGAAGATACGCCTGGGCCGTCCAGTAGAGATACTCGTCCTCCCAAATCCCCGCCCGGTTCTCGTTGGCGGAGAGCAACCCGATGGCATCGGCGAAGCGTTTCAGGTGGTACCTGGCCCGGGCCTGAAACAGAATCGCCGCCGGCACCCGGGACGATTTTGGATATTTCAGGACGAACTCGCCGAACCTCTTTTCGGCATAGTCCCACGACTGGATCTTGAACGCCCTGTCCGCCACGTCATAGGCGCGGCCCTCGGCCGAACTTGCGGCATGAAGCGAAACCACGCCGCAGATCAGCGCCAGGAAAATCGAGAGACATCGGCA
>JBEKFT010000311.1:0-3295 GCA_050013175.1 Verrucomicrobiota bacterium | reverse complement strand
GCCCCGGCGTGCACGGTCCGAAGTCCCGCCGCAAGCACACGGATTACGGGCTCGGCCTGATCGAGAAGCAGAAACTTCGATACTATTACGGGCTGATGGAACGCCAGTTCCGGGGTGTTTATGAGAAGGCGCTCCGGCGTCGCGGGGTGACGGGCGAGCAGATGCTGCAGATTTTGGAAACCCGCGTGGACAATGTGGTGTATCATCTGGGCTACGCAAACACGCGCGCGGCCGCCCGCCAGATGGTCACGCACGGCCATATCCGGGTGAACGCCCGGAAGGTCAGCGTGCCGTCGTACGGCCTCAAGGTCAACGACGTCATCGAAGTCAAAAACACCAATGTCTCACGCCAGTTGGCCACGAAAAACCTCGAAAGCGCCACCAGCCGGGCGGTGCCCGACTGGCTCCTGTTGAACAAGGAGGAATTCAAGGGCACCGTCATGCGCATTCCGACGCGCGACGAAATCAACCCGATCGCCAACGAACAGGCGATCGTCGAATTTTATTCCCGCTAGTTTAAACGCGTTAACAAAACAATTATACGGGCCGCCCCGGCTTGCGGGAATAACCGCCGGGGAGCCAGATTAAAATTGTTGAAAGGAAAGTATGCCAGTACGTCTAGGACGATTCGAAATGCCCAAGCGGTTGACCAAGGAGGATGCAACCGCGACGGAGATTTACGCCAAGTTTATTGCCGAGCCGTTTGAAACCGGTTACGGCCACACCGTCGGCAACTCGCTGCGCCGGGTCCTGCTCTCCTCGCTGGAAGGCGCCGCCATCACCTCGATCAAGGTGGAGGGCGCCATGCACGAGTTTGCCACGATTGAAGGCGTCGTGGAGGACGTGACCGACATCGTTTTGAACCTGAAGAAGGTCCTGTTCAAGGCGCACACGCGTGATGCCCAGACGCTGCTGCTCTCGGCGAACAAGGAAGGCGAGGTGACCGCCGCGGACATCCAGTTGAACCAGAATATCGAACTGGTGAACCCCGACCAGCACATCTGCACGCTCGATAAAA
The DNA here is from genome assembly GCA_050013175.1 of Verrucomicrobiota bacterium. GTDB lineage: Bacteria > Verrucomicrobiota > Verrucomicrobiia > Limisphaerales > BOG-1460 > BOG-1460. The sequence continues at coordinate 2,277 of JBEKFT010000311.1, read as the reverse complement.
AGAAAAAACTCGAGATGGAATTGGAGGTCAAGGTCGGCCGCGGATTCATGCCGGGTGACGAAAACAAGAAACCCAATCAAGCCATCGGTGTCATCGCGATTGATTCGCTCTTTTCGCCGGTGACCCGGGTCCGCTACGCCGTCGAGAATGCGCGCGTCGGCCAGCGCACGGACTACGACCGCCTGGTTCTGGAGGTCTGGACGGACGGGCGCATCTCGCCCGACGACGCCCTCACGCAGGCTTCGGCCATTCTGCAGCATCACCTGGACGTGTTCGTCGGTTACGACAAGACGGCGGTCGAGTTCGAGGAAGTGGTGGACAAGCAGGACGAGGAAAAGACCAAGCTCAAGAAGCTGCTCAACATGAGCGTCAATGAAATCGAGCTCAGTGTCCGCGCCGCCAATTGCCTGAACAACGCGAATATCACCACGGTCGGCCAACTGGCCATGAAGACCGAGTCCGAAATGCTCAAATACCGCAATTTCGGCAAGAAATCGTTGAACGAAATCAAGGAGAAGCTTCAAGCCCTTGGGTTGACCCTCGGGATGAGCTTCGAAGCGGAGTTGCTGGACACGCCGAAGGAAGAGGCGGCGCTCATGGCCCACTAACAGAGGGTCCGGGACGCGCTGCCGCGCATCCGGCCCGGCCCGCCGGCCGGGGCCCCTGCCGCGAAAGTCATCTTATGCGACATCTTAAATCAACCGCCAAATTGGGCCGCACCGGCCAACATCGGAATGCGATGCTGGCCAATCTGGTTTGCAGCCTGATCAAACACAAACGCGTGACGACCACCCTGGCGAAGGCCAAGGCGGCCCGCCCGGTCGCGGAAAAGATGGTCACGCTGGGCAAAGCCGGCACGCTCCACGACCGCCGGCTCGCCGCGGCGCGGCTCCACCAGGAAGACGCCGTGAAAATCCTGTTCACTGTAATCGCGCCCGCGCAAAAAGACCGCAATGGCGGTTATACGCGCATCGTGAGACTTCACGAGCGCCAGGGCGATGCCGCGCAGCTCGCCATCCTGGAATGGGTGGATCTGCCCGCCGACGCAGGGACCGCGTCCGAGACCGCCCCCGCCGCCGAAGCGAAACCGGCGAAAGAGAAGACCGAAGGCAAATCGGCTGAAGCCAAAGCCTAGCCGGCTTACTCTCGCCTCATTCATTTCAAGCCCGCTCGGACGAGCGGGCTTTTTTGTTGGGTGGGAGAGTGTGCTTCCGTAGCCGCCCTTGTGAGATGGCGAACATCTTAACGCGGCGGAGCCGCAACCCAAGGGGCCAACCGTAGCTGGACGCAGAGGTTGACCGACGGTGGCCCCAGGTTTGAACCCACGAGAACCGCGGAGCGGTGAATCGATGGCAGCCGTGGGTTTCAATCCACGGAATGGATTGCGGCAGAAGGCGACGTAATCGGAGTCGAATTGTGTTTGTTCTGAATGTGGCGAGGTGACCCAAAAACCGGTAACCATTCGCTTCCAACACGTCAGGCATCTGTGGCATGATTTGTCCAGACTCTGATGACGTCTGAGCCCGCACCAGCAACACCGTGCCAGTCCCCCCAGACAGCGGCGGGCGAGGATTTTCGCACGACGCGGTGGACGCAGGTCAGCCGGGCGAAAGCCGATTCGCCGGAAGGCCGCCGCGCCCTGGCCGAACTGTGCAACGCCTACTACGAACCGGTGGCCACATTCCTCCGCTGCGATTTGCGGGATGCGGATGCCGCGCGCGAACTCGCGCATGACTTCTTCGCGCACATGCTGGCGGGTGGGGCCATCGCCCGCGTCGAGCAGGAGCGCGGACGTTTCCGTTCCTACCTGCTCGGTGCGGTGAAGCACTTTCTCTCGCATCACCGCGAGGCGCTGCGGCGGCTTAAACGTGGCGGCGGAGCGGAAAACATTTCGCTCAACGAAACCGAGGCCCGTTCGGTGCCGGATGCGGGTGTGTTGTCGCCCGACGCTGCCTTTGATCGGCAATGGGCGCTCACGGTGGTGGCGCACGCGCTGGAAGCCCTCCGGCACGAATGCGCCGCTGAAGGTCGCGCGGATTTCTTCGAGCGGGTCAAACCGTGGCTCACCGGCGATGCCGCGCGTGGCGACCAGGCGGCGCTGGCGGCCGGTTGCGGCATGAACGCGAATGCGTTGAAGGTTGCGGTACACCGGTTGAAGCGGCGCTTCCGCCAGTTGCTGAAGGCGGAAGTTGCCGGCACGCTCGATGACCCCGGCCTGGTCGATGCGGAGATGCGGGCTCTGTTCGCCGCCCTGGGAAGTTGAGAAAAATGTTGGCA
>JBEKFT010000310.1:0-3300 GCA_050013175.1 Verrucomicrobiota bacterium | reverse complement strand
TTGCGGTTCTTTCGCAACAACTTTTGAATGAGTACATTGTACTCGTCGGCCCAATACCACTTGCGGCGCAATTGCCAGCCGTCAATGAAATCCCCGACGATGTACAGGTGCTCGCATTCGGTTTCTCGAAGGAACTCGAGAAGTTTCCCCACCTGGGAATGCTTCGTGCCCAGGTGAACGTCCGATATCCAGATGGTGCGATACTTCACGTGCTTGGGGCAAATCCGCTGCGTCACGGGAACCTTCGTTCGCCAACGCACGCCTTGGCAAGACCAAATCCGTTTCGACACACGTTCTTAACCTGTGTCACCGGACCGACACGGAACTGTAACACATCGCGGGCCGTCCCGGCCAAAAAACCGGCTGACATCCTCCGCACCGTTCGCTACCTTGCCCGGAGAGATGACTAAACCGCCGTTGATCCTGATTTCGCCGAGCATCGAAAAGGAAGGGGTCGAGTTCCATGACAGATCCATCAGCCTCTCGGAGGCCTATCCGCGCGCCGTGGCGCGCGCCGGGGGAATCCCCCTCGCCCTGCCCGTGGGCACCTCCCGGGAATTGATGGCCGAATGCGTGCGGCGCGCCGACGGAATCCTTCTCACCGGAGGACACGATATTGAACCCGGCCTTTACGGAAACGGACTTCCCACGAAATTACGCCGGACGGTGGAAACGACCCCGGATGGTGGACAGCGCGACTTGCGGGAGCTGATATTGATCGACGAGATTTTCCGGCAGCGCAAGCCGCTGCTCGCGATCTGCCGGGGGCACCAGCTCCTGAACGTGGCCCTGGGGGGAACACTGATCGTCGATATTCCCAAGCAGGTGCCGAAGGCCATCAACCACAGCCGGATGGACCGGCGAAGCGAAAAGGTGCACGAAGTGCGATTGACACGGCAATCGTTACTGTCCAAGATCGTCGGTGAGCGAATACTGGGCGTGAACAGCACGCACCATCAGGCTGTGGGCCGGGTCGCCGAGCCGTTGCAGGTGACCGGGACAACCGGCGATGGAATTGTCGAGAGCATGGAACTGAAGTCCGAGGCGGCGCGCCTCCTTCCTTTCCTGCTGGCAATACAGTTTCATCCCGAGCGCTTGATGGATCGCTACGCCGAACATGGAGCGATTTTTTGCGCTTTTACACAGGCGTGTGCCTTGCATCGTAAAAAGAACTTATGAAGGGCAACATATTATTGGTGGATGACGCCGCAGACATCCGCGAGCTGCTGGCCACCTTTTTGCGCGACAATTATATCGTCACCGAAGCGGACAGCGGCGCCGCCCTGAAGCAGGCTTTCCTGGAACAGCAGCCGGATGTCGTCCTGTTGGACATCATGCTGCCCGATGCCAACGGGCTGGACCTGCTGCCGCAAATCAAAAAGCAGTGGCCGGAAACGGAGGTCATCGTTCTGACCGGCAACGCGACGTTTGAAGCCGCTGTCGAGGCCACCAAACGCGGCGCGTATCACTTCCTGAACAAGCCGTTCGACCCGCAGGGACTGTTCGTCACGGTCGAACGCGCGCTGGAGCACAAGCAGCAGAACGAAGAGAACAGCACCCTGCGCCGCGCGCTCTCCACCATGAGCGGAGGCACCGCGCCCATTTTCCAAAGTCTCGTCATGCAGACCGTCGTGCGCACGGTCGAACGCGTCGCGCCCAGTGATATTTCAATCCTCATCACGGGCGAAAGCGGCACGGGCAAGGAAGTCATCGCGGACCTGCTCCATGCCTTGAGCCCCCGGAGCAAGGGCAAGATCATAAAAATCAATTGCGCCGCGCTGCCGCGCGAACTCATCGAAAGTGAATTGTTCGGCTCGGTCAAGGGCGCCTTCACCGGCGCGCACACGGACCGCGAAGGCCTCTTCCGGCAGGCGGAAGGCGGCACGTTGTTTCTGGACGAAATCTCCGAAATGCCGGTGGACACGCAAAGCAAGCTGCTCCGCGTCCTGCAGGACCAGGAAGTCCGCCCGGTGGGCGGCAAGGTGAGCTATAAGACCAACTGCCGCATCGTCGCCGCCACCAACCGCCGGACGGAGGAGGCCATCAAGGAAGGAAAGCTCCGCGAAGACCTGTTCTACCGCATCAGCGCCATCTCCGTTCACCTGCCGCCGTTGCGCGAGCGGCGCGAAGACATCATGCCCCTGGCAAACGCCTTCCTCAAACGCTTCGTCGCCCAGGCCAACCGCCCCATCCGCGGATTCACGACCGAAGCCGTGGACCGCATCACGGGTTTCGAGTGGCCGGGCAACGTGCGCCAGTTGCAAAACGAGGTCCAGCGCGCGGTCCTGTTGTGCGAGGGAGGAGAGATCGACTCCACCGACCTGTCCATCACCAGCGCGCCGACGGATACGGAAGCCTCTCACGACACCAATTTCACCCTGCTGGAAGGCGTCGAACGCAACGCCATCGTCCAGATGCTGAGGGAAACCGGCGGCAACAAGCTGGAAACCGCCAAGCGCCTCGGCATCGGCCGCCAGACCCTCTACAACAAAATCAAGGCCTACGGAATCGAAGTGTAGCGGGTTGCAGCGCGGCATCCGCGAATTGTCGCCAATGGCCGCGAATAAAAACCGGGACGAATTCATTCGCGGTCATCCGCGAATTAACGGATGAATTTCATTTCAACCCAGCCCCGCTCGCGGATTCCACAGGGATTACATCACACTCGCAGATAAGCCGAGATCCCCTCCCGAAACGAAACCGGTTTCAAACCGAACAGTTCGTTCGCGGGTTGCGGGTTTCCCACATTGTCTTCCTGCAGCATGATCAATTGGTCGCGATTCAACGGCGGAGCCTCCTGCAGCAATCGAGCAAAAACAAATTCCAGAATCACCGCCTGGCATCGGGCAATGCCGGGCGGCACGTGAAGCTTGAGCCGCCGTCTCTGCATCACGGCCAGGATCTGATCCACCAATTCGTCGAAAGTGAACACCTGCGGACCGCATAAGTCGCAGGTCTCACCAATCGCACGTGGCTCGGAAAGGGCCTTGACGAATGCGGCGCCCACCGCTTTCGCCGACACCGGTTGGAATTTGGTCCGCCCGCTGCCCATGACCGGCACCACCGGTGAAAAGCGGATGATTTTCGCGAATAGATTCACAAAGCCGTCGCCCGGCCCGTAAATGATCGAGGGACGGAAAATGGTCCAGCCCAGGCCGCTCCGGCGCACCTGCTCCTCGGCCTCCCACTTCGATTGATGGTAGCGCGACCGCGCGCCGGACCGGGCGCCGAGCGCGCTCATATGGACGAACTGTTTGACGTTCGCGTCCTGCGCCGCAAAAACGACGTTCCGTGTTCCGC
>JBEKFT010000309.1:0-4065 GCA_050013175.1 Verrucomicrobiota bacterium | reverse complement strand
GCGGCGGCGGACACAACCATCGCTTTGGCCTCTTCGACCGCGTGCTCATCAAGGACAACCACCTGGCCGCGCTTCGCCACGCCAGGCCCAACGCCGTGGCCGCCGCGATCCGCCAGGCGCGAACCCGCTATCCGGACCTCCAAATCGAGGTCGAAGCGGACACGCTCGATCAGGTGGAACAAGCCCTGGAGGCAGGCGCCGACCAGATCCTGCTCGACAACATGAACCCGGTGCAGTTGCGGCTGGCGGCGCAAAAGTGCAAGGACCGCGCGCAGACAGAAGCCAGCGGCGGTGTGGGCCTCGCGACCGTGCGCGCGATCGCCGGGACGGGCGTGGACTTTATTTCCGTCGGCGCGCTCACCCATTCGGCGCGCGCGGTGGATATCGGCCTGGATTTCGAACAGTGACAACCGACGCACAAATTCTCACGGCGTTGCGGAGCGCGGGCGCCGGCTCGGTGTCCGGCGCCGATCTCTCCCACCAGCTCGGCGTGAGCCGCGCCGCAATCTGGGCGCGCATCGAAGAACTCCGCGAGCTGGGCTACGACATCGAAGCCAGCCCGCACCTGGGTTACCGCCTCCTGAATGATCCCGACGTCCTGCACGCGGATGACTTGATTTCGCGGTTGAACGTCTTTGCCGGCAGGAACCGCGCCGGTCCGGACGATCGGGTTCGCGAGCCAACTCCCGCGACACGAAAACGTTCCGCGGGGACGCCCGCCCTGCCGGCACGAATCATCGGGCGCGACATCCGCGTTTTTCAGGAAACAACCTCGACCAACGATGTGATCGAAAAGCTGGCCCGCGATGGCGTCAAAGAGGGCGCCGTGGTTTTCGCCGAATCCCAGAGCAAAGGCCGCGGCCGATTGGGTAGAAATTGGATGTCGCCTCCCCAAAAGGGCCTTTGGTTTTCCGTTCTGCTCCGCCCGGACTTGCGTCCCCAGGAAGCGACGCAACTGACGGTGGCATCCGCCACGGCGCTGGTGCGCGCCATTCGATCCGTCACAGACTTGAAGCCCGAGATCAAATGGCCCAACGACATTTTGATCGGCGGCAAAAAGGTTGCGGGCGTTCTGACGGAGTTGAGCGCGGAGCTGGATCATGTGAAGTACATCATTCTTGGGATTGGAGTGAACGTGAACCTGGGCGCCGGCGAGTTTCCGGCCGAATTGCGGAAGCTGGCGACGTCCCTGAAAATCGAATCCGGCAGGCCGATTTCGCGTCCCGAGCTCGCGGCGGCCATTCTGCGGGAATTGGATGAAGATTACGCGCGGATCGGCGCCGGTCTGTTTGGGACCGTGGCCGATGAATGGGAGGCGAACTGCTCGACCCTCGGCCATGAGGTCGTGATCCGCACCGGAGACCACCAGATTCGCGGCCGGGCCGAATCCCTCGGCGAGGATGGCTCGCTCGTGCTGCGCACGGACCACGGACGTCTGGAACGGGTCACCGGCGGGGATGTGACGCTCGAGAAGCAGTTTTCCGCGCAACACGCGCATTGACGCGGAGGCGCCGGAGTGGTCAGTTGGATTGAATTCATTGATGAGAACAAGTCCTGAAACCCCTGTGCGGAACGGTTTTCCGCCATCGATTATGTCCGGCGCACGCGCCGGGCAGGATCTGTGTTTGGCTGCCTGATCCGCGGGTCATGATTCTCCTGCTCGACATCGGCAACACGAACACCCACCTGGGGCTGGCCAATGCACGGCGTGTGACCCGGCAAGCCGATCTCCCAACGACCCTGTGGTTTGCCGGCCGAGCCAAAGCCCGGATCAGCAAGTTCGCAGGCTCGGCCGAAATCGAAGCCGCCGTCCTCTGCAGCGTGGTTCCACGGGCGACGCCGCTTTCGCGCAAAGTTGTCCATCAACTCTGGCATTTAACCGTCTTCGAACTGACCGCAGGAACCCTTCGCGGCTTGGGAATCGATTATCCACAACCGGACACGATCGGCCCCGATCGCCTCGCCAACGCCGTCGCCGCCCGACATCACTTCGGCGCGCCCGTCGTCGTCGTGGACTTTGGCACCGCCGTCACCTTCGACGTGGTGAACCGCGCCGGCAACTACGCGGGCGGCATCATCGCACCCGGCCTGGCCGCCATCACGGAGTATCTCCATGAGAAAACCGCCCTGCTGCCGCGGATCACCATTCGAGATACCCGCAGCGTCATCGGCAAAAGCACCGAACAGGCGATGCTGATCGGCGCGGTGCAGGGCTATCGTGGGTTGATCCGCGAGTTGTTGAATGAATTGAGGCGGGAATTGAAGACCCGGCGGCTTCCAGTGGTTGCCACCGGCGGCTACGCACCCTTGATCTCTGCGAAACTGCCTGAAATCACCGCAGTCCAGCCCGACCTCACCCTGGAAGGCCTGCGGCTTGCCTGGCTGGGAAATCACATCGAACGCACGGTCTGACGCAGCCTCGGCAAGCCTCTCATCCTGTAAGTTCGTTTGTTAATCGCCCACGTGCAGGGCGGCCTTGACGCAGGGCCAATTCATGACGGGGTGGGGACGGCCTCGTCCCCGCCATCCCTTGAGTTCCTGCACCCTCAGTGGGGACGTGGCCGTCCCCACCCCGATATCGCCACCTTCATGAATGAGCCCTGGGCCTTGACGCCGGATGATGATTCCAAACTTGCAACCCGCAACCCGAAACTTGAAACTTTCCCGCACATGAATCGCATTGAGGAATGCTTCGCGCGGCTCAAGCGCTCACGCAAAAAAGGGTTCATCGTCTATATCGGCGCGGGCGATCCAAATCTGGGGGCCACGCGCGACCTCGCCCTGGCTTTCGACGGGGCTGGCGTGGACATTTTGGAACTGGGCGTGCCGTTCAGCGACCCGCTCGCCGATGGCTTGGTGAATCAATTGGCGGCACAGCGCGGCTTGGAATCCGGCACCACGCCGCCCAAAGTCCTGGAAACCGTCGCGGCCATTCGCAAGGAATCGCAGATTCCAATCGTGCTCTATATTTACTTCAACCTTGTGCATCGCTACGGAGTCGAGCGATTCATTCAGGACGCCGCCGAGGCGGGCGTGGATGGTCTGCTCGTGCTCGACCTGCCGCCTGAGGAGAGCGGTGATTACGAAACGCTGATGCGCGAAGCCGGATTGTGCAACATCTACCTCGTCGCCCCTACGACTCCAGAGGATCTTTCGCGCGAGGGAGTGACCGGCATGCAAGAGAAAGTTTCGGATACGATCGGACAGAAACTGTCAAAAATCCGTACACATACCGATCTGCCCATCGCCGTTGGATTCGGAATCTCAACGCCGGAGCAGGCGAAACTGGTTGCGCAATATGCGGATGCCGTTGTCGTTGGCAGCGTTGTGGTGAATCAAATTGCCAGCCACGGCACGTCCTGTGCTCTTGTTCCGCAGGTCAGCCGATTCGTTCGGTCATTGAAAACCGGTGATGTTAATTAAACAACTTCAAGCACTTAAATGCCGTGGATACTTTTAAGAGGACTTGACATGGACTGATGCATTTATTTCAATAAAGTGTTGACATGTTCTATTAAGCTTGGTTTAATGACTGCATGGTTCAACTAGTCCATTCAGCTTAAGTTGACTCAAAAAAACTACAAACTATGAAAAAATATTCCAGCAAGAAACTTGGGATGATCGCCGTTGTCGTGTTAGCAAGTGGGCTAGCGACGCAAGCGCAAGTCACCATCTTTACTCAAGGCCTCTCCACTGACAGCACCCCAAAACTTCAGGGTAACGGCGGAGATATCTCGGTTGCGTCCGTTACGATTAACAGTCCCACAGTGTTCAACATGAACGGCAATTGGACCACAACTGGGGCCGGTTATGGTTTCGTACAAGCCGCGTGGCAGGATAAAGCCGTCGCTGCCAACGTTGGCAATAGCGATACAACTCCGTCTGACTATATTCTTTCATTCGATGCCCTGGCAACCAGTGGCAACCAGAATAGTGCTTGGAGCGGCGTTGGCGGGCTCAACGTTCAAATCCAAGTTTGGGCAAACAATTACTTTGCCGGTACGGAGACTATCCTCCAGGCTGGTGGAGAATCAGGTAATGGCTACCAGGACCTCACGGTCAGTG
>JBEKFT010000308.1:0-3325 GCA_050013175.1 Verrucomicrobiota bacterium | reverse complement strand
GCGCCTGACTTTTCTGACGACTTTTAACGCGCTCAAGATGATGCACGAACTCGGCATCCGGCAGTTCGTCTTCGCATCCTCGTCGGCGATTTATGGCGACCTGGATACCGTGCTCAAGGAGGATTCAGGGCCGCTCTTCCCCATCTCCAGTTACGGCGCCATGAAGCTGGCCTCGGAAGGAATCATCAGCGCGGCAATCGAGCGATTCCTGGAACGCGCCTGGATCTGCCGCTTCCCCAACGTCGTCGGAGGCCGCGCGACGCACGGTGCGATCTACGATTTTCTGCGGAAACTCCGCGCCAACCCGGCGGAGCTCGAGGTGCTCGGGGATGGTACCCAGGAAAAGCCTTACCTGCATGTGAGCGAGCTGGTCGAGGCGATGCTTTTCATTTTTCAACACGGCCGCGAGCGGCTGAATTTTTATAATATCGCCCCGGAAACAGGCGCGACCACGGTGCGTTACATTGCGGAAGCCGTGGTGGGCGCGGCGGCGCCGGGCGCGGCCATCCGCTACACGGGCGGCTCCAAGGGCTGGCTGGGAGACGTTCCCCGGTTCCGCTATTCCATCGACAAACTGCGCGCCCTCGGCTGGACACCCAAAATGAGCTCGGACGAGGCGGTGGATTTGGCGATCCAACAGAACCTGCGATGAAACAGGCGGTCATCCTCGCCGGCGGAATAGGGAAGCGATTGCGCGCGCGCCTGGGTGATTTGCCCAAGCCGCTGATTCCCATCGGCGGCAGGCCGCTGCTGGAACACCAGATCGAACTGGCCCGAAAGCACGGTTTCGAAAGAATCACCCTCTTCGCGTGTTACCGCGCTGACCTCATCGAGGAATGCCTGGGGGACGGCAGGCGGTTCGGGGTGAAGGTGGAATATGTGGTCGAGCGCGAGCCCCTGGGCACATCCGGGGCGGTGCTGGCGGCGTACGACACATTGGCTGAGGACTTTCTTGTCCTGTATGGCGATACGATGGTCAATGTGGATCTGGGACGTTTTTGGGAGAGGCACCAGCGGAGCGGGGCCGATGCGACGCTGTTGTTGCATCCCAACGACCATCCGCTGGACTCGGACCTGGTGGAGACGGATGCGGGGGATTGGATCACGGCGTTTCACAACCGTCCGCACCCGCCGGACCGCTGGTTCCAGAACCTTGTCAACGCCGGGCTGTATGTCCTCCGCAAGTCCGCATTGCAACCCTGGGCCCGTTCCACCGCGGCGATGGATTTTGGCAAGGACCTGTTTCCGGCGATGCTGGACCGGGGGGCACGGCTGCTGGCCTACAACAGCCCGGAGTACATCAAGGACATTGGCACTCCGGAGCGCTATGACCGGATCTGCGCCGAGTTCGATTCCGGCGTGGTGCAGCGCAGCGCGCTGGACACCCCGCAGCCGGCGGTTTTTTTGGATCGCGACGGAACGATCGTGAAGGAGGTTGGCAGCCTGACTTCGCCCGAGCAGTTGGAGCTGCTGCCGGGAGCCGCCGGGGCGATCCGGGAGTTGAATCACCGGGGTATTCGCGCGGTGGTTGTCACCAATCAACCGGTGGTTGCCAAGGGGTTTTGCACCGAGGCCGACGTGGCGATGGTGCATCGGAAGCTGGAGACGTTGTTGGGACGCGATCACGCATTTCTGGATCGGATTTATTATTGTCCGCACCATCCGGAGAAGGGCTTTGCCGGAGAGCGGCCGGAGTTGAAGATCCGGTGCGAGTGCCGCAAACCACGACCGGGAATGCTGCTCCAGGCCGCCAGGGAGTTGAACCTGGATTTGTCCGCCTCGTGGTTGATCGGCGACAGCACCACCGACCTTGAAACCGCGCGGAATGCGGGCGTAAAGTCCGTCCTCGTCCGGACCGGGCATGCAGGCCGGGACGGGAAGTTTGCCGGCAGACCCGACCAGACGGCCGAGAACGTGCTCGACGCGGTGAATCAAATTCTGGCAAGAACACACGTATGATTATCAGTCGAACTCCCCTGCGAATGAGTTTTGTCGGCGGCGGCAGCGATCTGCCGGTGTTTTACCGGCGGTTCGGCGGCGCCGTGGTGTCCACCGCCATCAATCAATTCGTTTATGTCACGATCAACAAGAAATTCGACGACAAAATCCGCGTGAGTTATTCGCGGACGGAGGAAGCGCGCTCGGTCGAGCGCATCCGGCATCCCCTGGTCCGTGAGGCGATGAAACTGTTGCGGATTCCGGGCGGGGTGGAGATCACTTCCATCGCCGACATTCCCGCCAAGGGCACCGGGCTCGGCAGTTCCAGTTCTTTCACGGTGGGGCTGTTGCATGTGCTGCACGCTCACGCCGAGCAGTATGCCAGCGCCGAGCAACTGGCGCGGGAGGCGTGCGTGACGGAAATCGAGCGCTGCGGCGAGCCCGTCGGCAAGCAGGACCAGTACGCCGCCGCGTTCGGCGGGCTCAACTTCATCCAATTCAACCCGGACGACTCGGTGACCGTCGAGCCCATTATTTGCGAGCGCGAAACCATCCGGCAAATCCAGGCCCACACCCTCGTCTTCTATACCGGAATCACCCGCAATGCTTCCGCGCTTCTCAAGCAACAGCAGAGCGCCGTCGGCGCGGAAAAGAAAAAGCAGCAGGTCCTGCGAAAAATGGTGGGCCTGGCCCATCAGCTCCGGAACAACCTGCAACAGAACCGCATCACCGCGCTCGGCGAAATCATCGACGAAAACTGGCGCCTCAAGAAGAGCCTTACGGCCGGCATTGCGCCCGATGTGATCGACGCCTGGTACGCGCGGGCCCGCAAAGCCGGGGCGGCCGGTGGGAAGCTGCTAGGCGCCGGCGCGGGCGGATTTCTCATGTTTTACGCGCCGCCGGACCGGCACGATGCCATTGCCGGAGCGTTGGGCGAATTGCGACGGATGGATTTTCGGTTTGAGCCGCAAGGCAGCAGGATTATCTTCGTGCATCATTGAGATCGGAGGGGCCGCTTCCGTCCTTGCGCCAGACGGTGAATCCGGCGAGCGTTTGCGCCGCTCGATAGTGCTCCGATTCCAGATAATTGTGGACGATGCCTTCTATGTCGTAGTGGTCCGGCCTGGAGACCAGGACGAGGTGGGGGGCGGGTTGGTTGGTCAGCACGGATTCCGAAAGGTAATAGGTCAGGATCGCCTGGCCTGGGGCGGGGAGCGCGCCCTTTTCCGGGAGTGAAACGTCATAGTAAAGAGCGGCGTTGCGATCCGCGCACCACCAGACCCGTTCACCGGCGGCGGCGGCCGCCCGGGCGATGGCCGATGCGGCCCGGTAATCGTCCTTGACGTAGCGCGGATGGAACCGCAGGTTCAGGTCCGAGACCACGACC
>JBEKFT010000307.1:0-3341 GCA_050013175.1 Verrucomicrobiota bacterium | reverse complement strand
CCAGAGGTGGTCACCCAGGAATTGCTGGAGGAACTGCATCGCATCAGCCCGAATGACCCGGATCATCTGCCGCGCGAGATTGAACTGATCGAGACGTTCCGTCAGCGCCACCCGAAACTGCCCCAGGTGGCCTGTTTTGACACGGCGTTTCACCAGACCATGCCGCGCGTGGCCAAGCTTCTGCCGATTCCTCGGCGCTTCGACGCCAAGGGAATTCAGCGCTACGGTTTTCACGGGTTGTCCTATGCCTATCTGATGGAAGAACTCGCGCGCCTGGGCGACCCGGCGGCATCGAAAGGCCGTGTAATTCTCGCGCATCTCGGAAACGGGGCCAGCATTGCCGCGGTGCGCGACGGCAAAAGCATCGACACCAGCATGGGCTTCACTCCCACGGCGGGGTTGGTGATGAGCACCCGCTCGGGCGATCTCGATCCTGGACTGGCGCCGTATCTGGCGCGAACCGAACAGATCACCGCAAAACAATTTTACGAAATGGTCAACCACAAGTCCGGGCTGCTCGGCGTTTCGGAGATCAGCTCCGACCTGCGGGACTTGCTCGCGCAGGAAGCCGGTGACGTGCGGGCGGCGGAAGCCGTGGCGTTGTTTTGTTACCAGGCGAAAAAGTGGATCGGCTCCTTCGCCGCTGCGCTCGGGGGGCTGGACACGCTCGTCTTCGCCGGAGGCATCGGGGAAAACGCGCCAATTGTCCGCGCGCGCATCTGTGCTGGTCTGGGCTTCCTCGGCATCGAACTGGACGAGACGCGCAATGCGAAGACTGCGGCGGTGATTTCGCCGGACGCCGGTCGCGTCAAGGTTCGGGTCATCCGCACGGACGAAGAACTGATGATTGCGCGCTCGGTGCGCCGCGTGCTTGGACTCGACCCGGTCGCTAAACAAACTCCGGCGACGCGATAAAGCACCTCTTTCGCCGGATCCGTTTTCGAAGGGAGGTGGCTCCCATCATCCAGGGTAGGGTTACACCCCATTGGAAAGTCACAACCCATCGCTTAGCGTGCTTCAGAAAGTGATGGCGAACACATCGCCATCAAAAACGAAAGACACGCTATGCATCTCTTATTCTTGCCGGTTCTTGGCAGTGCCATCTGGATTGGCGGCGGCTCGGTCGGCCTCCTTCTCGTCATCGTCATTGTGGTTCTGTTGCTCCGTTAACTGGCAGGGCCAGCACGAGGGCTGCGAGAACACTTTTGCCGTCACGTTGGCGGCGAATCAAAACGAAACATAAAAGAATACGAATTATTGTGACTACACTCGAAATCAAAGGCGACTGGAACATCACCAAAGGCAAGCTCAAACAGAAATGGGCCAAGCTCACGGATGACGATCTCCAATACGTCGAAGGCAAGCAGGAAGAACTGATTGGCCGGGTTCAGAAGCGCACGGGCGAAACCCGTGAAGCGGTCGAAAAAGCGATCAAGGAATCCTGCGCCGCCTGCGGCTGCAAATAAGCGGAGACTCCGGGGCAGCCACCCCGCGAACAATTGCCGGAGCCGTGATTATCAGAAGACATTGGCTGCTCGGACTGGCCTTTGTCCTCACCGTTGCCATCACGGGGTGTCGGCGGTGCGGACGGCGCGGAAGGCGGCGTATTGGCATTCCCACATGGGCGAACCGATTCATGGCTGGATGACGGTCGGTTACAGCCCACAATCCTGTCACAAACAAAAAAGCGGAAAAAATTATGAAAAGTAAAAATGTGCGGATGCTACTGTCTCTGACGATTGTGAGTATGCTCGTCGTTTTGAATATTCCGGGACAAACTCTTCAACCGGTCCGGCCTCCTGTGCAACCGATACGACCCGCCCCGGCACAACCCATGCCGGCGACACCTGCGCCGGTAATACCCGAGCCTGCGATACCGGGCCCCGCACAGCCCGCGCCGGTTCAGCCAGGGCAACCGGTTCAGCCGGGAGAACCCGGAGCATTCGGCACCAATCACCCAGCCTGGTCCACCAATCACCCGACGTGGTCCACCAATCACCCAGCCTGGTCCACCAATCACCCGGCGTGGTCCACCAATCACCCGGCGTGGTCCACCAATCGTTCGTCCGAATCCCCTAACTAACTGTCCTTCTCCGATACCGGAAAAACCGCGTATGAAAGACCCAGTCTATAAACTCATCGAGCTCACCGGCACCTCGACCACTTCCATCGAGGACGCCGTTGATAAGGCTATTCAACGTGCGCACAAAACCATCAAGAACTTGTGCTGGTTCCAGGTGGTCGAAACACGCGGCGACATCAACAAGGGGAAGGTTCATCAGTGGCAGGTGACCCTTAAAGTCGGCTTCACCGTGGAAGGCTGAGTGCGGCCTGACCTGGAAATCTGCGGACTGATTCTCACTATTTATGACAAAAGAAAACATCACCACAGGATTGAACATCACTCGCGAACAGATGATCCAACTGCTGAACGAGGATCTGGCGGGGGAATACCAGGCGATCATTGCCTACACCGTGTATAGCCAGGTGCTCAAGGGCGCCGCGTACACGGACATTGCGCGGGAATTGGAAACGCATGCCGGGGAAGAACTGGCGCATGCCATAAAAATTGCCAAACAGATTGATTACCTGGGCGGCATGCCGGGCGTGACGCCCAAGCCGGTTAGAACCTCAAATGACCCTGTTTCAATGCTGCGCGCGGATTTGGAGAACGAACGGGAAACGGTGGGGCGTTATCGCGAGCGCATCCGCCAGGCCGAGGCGATGGGCGAATTTGCGTTAAGCGAGACCTTGCGCGCGATCATCGTGCAGGAGCAGGAGCATGAAATTGATTTGAGCGCTGCGCTGGACATCAACGTGCCTCCCGCAAAAAAGCCTGCAGACAAAAAAATGGTCGAAACCAAGTGAAGAACAACCATGCCTCAAGGCGATAAATCCAGCTACACTGACAAACAGAAGCGTCAGGCGGAACACATCGAAGCTGGCTACGAGAAAAAAGGTGTCGGCACGAAAACCGCGGAAGCACGGGCTTGGGCCACCGTAAACAAAATCACCGGCGGCGGCAAAAAAAGAGGGTCCGGCAGGAAGATAAACTGATCAACGCAGATTCCCAGCCAAAACCATGACCTTCTGGGCGTCACGGAAATCCAGAAAGCGATTATGAATATCAAGAAAGCAGCGGCAGATTATCCAATCCAAAAAGTTCTTGCCGAACGGTGGAGTCCCTACGGTTTCGAAGACCGTGCGGTGTCGGAGGCCGACCTCCGTTCGTTGTTTGAGGCGGCTCGCTGGGCGGCGTCCTCCTACAACGAACAGCCTTGGAACTATCTGGTTGCGACCAGGGAAAATTCCCGGGAGTTCGAACGACTCCTCTCCTGTCT
>JBEKFT010000306.1:0-3354 GCA_050013175.1 Verrucomicrobiota bacterium | reverse complement strand
GCAATTTTCCTGGCAAACAATGCACGGCACATCCATGGCCCAGGGCAAACAGCGGCCGCGATCGACAAAGGCGGTGCCCAGGCGGACCGGACCGGCCGATGCGAACTCGCCGCGCCCGAGTTTCTCGTCCAGCGACAGCGGGCGGATGGCGGCGGTGGGGCAGACATTGCTGCACGCGATGCAATTGAGCTGGCAACCGCTGGTGCCGGCGCGAAAATTCAAGACGGGCGTCCAGAGTCCTTCGAGTCCGGCTTCGAGCAAGGCGGGTTGCAGGACGTTGGTCGGGCACACGCGCATGCACTGGCCGCACTTGAGGCAGCGGTCGAGAAATTCCTTTTCCGACAACGCGCCGGGGGGTCTGACGAGTCCGGAACTCCAGTTCTGATCCAGGTTTCCCGCGAGCCGGACGGCGGGAACCGCGGCGACGCCCGCGAACGCGGCCACGAAGAAGCCGCGCCGGGTGAGGCCGGGCGATTGGACTTCGCCGGCCGCCGAGCGTTGCGGTCCGTAGGTCATTTGCGCCTGGCGGCAGGCTTTCAGGCAATTCATGCAGAGGAGGCATTCGCTGGTCCGGATTTTGCCAAAGGGATCGCACGCGCCTTCGCAATTATTTTCGCACAGCTTGCACCCGCTGCAGTCGCCCTGGCGTTTGCCGACGCGCCAGGGCGTCCAGCGCGCGAGCACGCCGAACAGGGCGCCGAGCGGACAAATGAAGCGGCAATAGAATCGCGGAATCCAGAGGTTCAACAGGATGGCGGCGAAAAACACCAACGCGATCGAGCCGCCCGCGACAGTGACCCGATTGGAACCGCCGGCCGCGCCAACCGCGCTCAGCAAGACCAGGTTCACGGACCGGTGCATGAGCGGGATGGGATCCAGCAATCCGGTCTGCAAGGAGGAGGTTGTGGTGGAGAGCAGTCCGCCGGCAGCCGCGCACAGGAGTGCGGCAAGCAGATAATATTTCAGAACCTGCGCGCCGCGATATTGGTTGAGCGCCACCCGTTCGGCGTGTTTCCGCCGGCAACGTCCTGCCCAGCCGACAAATTGATGCAATGCGCCGAACGGGCAAACCCAGCCGCAGAAGAATCGGCCCAGGAGAATCGTCAAGGCGATTGTCAGCAGGGCCCAGATCAATCCGGCGTAGAGCGTCTTCGTCGTGAGCAGGGTTCCCAGCGCGACGAGTGGATCGAGCTGCAAGAACCAATCGATCGGCCAGCCGCGCAATTGATTCCAGCGTTCGCCCACGGTCGATACCACGCAAAACCAGAGGAACAGCAGGAGGAAGAAAACCTGCGTGACGCGGCGCACGTTCACGATGTTCATGGCTGCGCCTCGCGATCCCGGAGTTGCCGGTTCCAGCGCGGCATTGCACTGCAACCCCTAGGACACATTGTCCCTCCGCGGTTTCAAGGATTCGAAGTCCGCTGTGCCCAACCCGGCTGCGGCGGCCTTGGTGATGAACGGCAGGTCGGCGGCCGTTTTGCCCAGCAATGTCGCGCCGAACGCATCCGCCGCCACCTGGTCGGTGCTGACGATCATCGTGCGGGTGGCTTTCAGATCGTCCAGCGATCCGCCGGTCGGGCCGTTGGACATCATCGTGTTCGTGCCATCCAGGATGACGAGCGTGGGACGCATCATTTGAGCAAGCTCGAAAATGATCGTGTGAATGTCCTGGTGAAATACATTGCGCCGCCCGCCGAGCAGGCCGTACCAGTTCTTCATCGTCATCGAAGCACCGCTGCGATGATGGTCCTTGACCGGGGCGATGCCGATGAGCTTGGTGGCGCCGCGCAACGGCCCGAACAGCAGCGGCCAATCCCGGATCAGTTGTCCGCCGGCCAGCGTCGTCGGCCTGAACGCCGCCGCGTCGGGCAAGATTACCCGCGCCCCGGCGGCTTCCGCCGCCTGGGCGATGCCGGTGAGCGTAAAGCAGCTCGCGGGATCATTGATCGGATTGTCCGTGACGCTGACAGCGGCGGCCCCGGCGCGGAGGCAGAGTTTGATCACCTCGCCCACAAGCTCCGGATGGCTGGTGGCGCCGAGCGATGCGGGAGAAGCAAATGCGGCGTTGACCTTCAGCACGACCCGGTCGCCCGGCTTGATGAATTGCCCGATGCCGCCCAGGGCCTGGAGCGCGCGATTGACGGTTTTGACACGATCCGATCCTGTGACGATGCTGAGGTGGCGGCCGGCTCCGATGACCGAAAAATCAGGCACCGAAACCGTTTCAGCGGAGGCATTCGCCGGCGGCCCTTTCCGGTCGTGCAACAGGACACCGGCAGTCCCGACGGCAGCGATGGCCAGTCCCGCCTTCGTCGTGCGGACGATGAAATCGCGGCGGGTATTGTGGGCGGGCGGGTTCATTTGTTTTTCTCGGCAAGCCGCCCGTTCAGACGGCCGGCAAGTTCGACAGCGACCTCGATCGAGGGAGCCGAATGAACTCCCGCCACGAAGTTGCCTTTGCTGAACACCAGTTCGACGCCGCCCATGATCCCGACGGGTTTCGCCAGGCTCGAAGCCGGTGTGTCCAAGTCTTTTCCGCCGTTGGCGAGGAGAAACGAGCGATACGCCGTGCTCAAAGCCGCGGCGGCTTCGGCGCTGGAACAGGAAGTGACAAACACCATCACGTCGGTATCCTGAGAGTGATATTGGGCGGTGAACACGTTCTTGAACTGGTCGAAGCCAAAC
This sequence comes from Verrucomicrobiota bacterium, assembly GCA_050013175.1. Classification (GTDB taxonomy): domain Bacteria; phylum Verrucomicrobiota; class Verrucomicrobiia; order Limisphaerales; family BOG-1460; genus BOG-1460. The sequence continues at coordinate 666 of JBEKFT010000306.1, read as the reverse complement.
GCGTCGGTGCTCTCCAGGGTCTGGCTGCCGGGCACGAGATTTTCCGGCGGAAAGATTTCGAATTCGGGCAGGCGCGCGGTGGACAACGGACTGGCGGCGACGAACCGTTTGGCGAGGTCAAGGGTCGCGTTCATCAACGCCGGGTTCGGTGACGACGCCACGACTTCGACGTAATTGCTGCCGGCGACGAAATAGACCGCGTTTTGCGTGCGGTAAGCGTAGTCGGTGAGATCGAGGCTCTCGCCTTCGGCGCGGCGTTGTGTGGAGAAGACCGAGAAGGCCTGCGGCAACGTGCCCATGTCGTAGTCGAACCATTCCAACCATTGATCGCCGGCCTCTTTCAACGCGAAACGCTGGCAGCGCATCCCGACCACGCCGGCGGCGAGGTAGAGCTCCGCTTTGCCGTCGATCTTGTCGTAGAGAGTGTCCGGCGTGAAACGTTCCGCCGGACCGAACTCCTTCAATGCCGGCGGCAGCCAGGCGACCGTCGCGGCCGGGGACTCGGCGTGTTTTTCTGGCGGGGCGATTTCGCGGGCGATCAGCACCGCGGGATTGAAGGAAAACTGTTTGAGAAAGACGCCGCCGGCGATGGCCAGCAAAGACAGCAGCACCACGAACCCGACCGTTCGTTCCAACCGGCTGCACGGGTTGCAAAGCTGTCTCATG
>JBEKFT010000305.1:0-3365 GCA_050013175.1 Verrucomicrobiota bacterium | reverse complement strand
TGCTCAATCGTTTTTGTCTTCGCTTCCATACTTTGTCAAATCCTCAAGAAACCGAGGAAGGCAAATTTAGGGCTATCCGCCGGCTCTGTAAAGCACTTTCGTGGAAGGCGGCGGCTTTACGAGCGTCTGGCTTCACCCCCGCTCACGCCATAATTCGGGGGTCGTCTGCAGGAGTTGGATCAGCCGCGCGTCGGCTGCCGGAAACTCGCAATCCCCCAATTCATCCGCCTCGACCCATTTGAAAGCCGGGCAGCCCAGCGCCCGGGGCTCGCGCCGTTTCCAGCGGCAAAGAAAGAATTGCAGGCAAACTGTTTTGTCGGGATAGGCGTGGGTCACGCTCTTCAGCGTCCGCCCGACCTGCACTTCAATCCCCAGTTCCTCCCGTAATTCGCGGACCAGGCATTCGGAGAACGTCTCACCGGCTTCGCGTTTGCCTCCGGGGAATTCCCACAACCCGCCGAGATGCGCCCCGGCAGGACGCCGGGTGATGAGCAGTTTGCCGTCGCGAAAAACCAGGCCGGCGGCCACCTCCACAACTTTCGGGTTCCGGACTTTCGATTTGCGGCTTCCGATCTGCGGCTGCATGCCCAGGGCGTTGGGGATCAGAAGTCAAACGCGGGATCTCATCTCCCGATGCTCTTGTAAATGAACCCCAGCCGCTCCATCTCCGAGCGGTCGAAGAGGTTCCGTCCGTCGAACAGGATCGGGTGCGAGAGGGCTTTGCGGGCCCGTTCCAGATCCAGCTTCTTGAATTCATCCCATTCAGTCGCGATGACCAGCGCGTCACAGCCCTCGGCCACCGTGTTCATGTCGTCCAGATAAGTGACGTCCTTGAGCAGGGCCTTGGATTTCTCCATCGCCTTGGGATCATGCACGCGGAGGATGGCGCCCTCCTTCTGCAGGCGCTGGCAAAGTTCGATCGCAGGGGACATGCGCACGTCGTCGGTGTTTTGTTTGAAAGCCAGGCCCAGGACCCCGATTTTTTTGTCTTTCAGCACCCACAGCGTGTCGATGATTTTTTTTACGAACCGGTTCATTTGTTCGGCGTTGATGCGCTGGACCTCCTTGAGCAGCCCGAAATCATAGCCCATTTGCTCGGCGATTTTGATGAAGGCGCTCAAGTCCTTGGGAAAACAACTGCCGCCGAAGCCGAGCGAGGCGTCCAGGAACCGCCGGCCGATGCGGGCGTCCATGCCCATGCCGTTGGCGACTTCCTGCACGTTGGCGCCGGTGGCGTCGCAGATGACCGAGAGGGCGTTGATGTAGGAGATTTTGAGCGCCAGAAAGGAATTGGAGGCGTGCTTGATCAATTCCGCCGAGTTGATGTCGGTGACGACCACGGGAGCCTGGAAGGGGGCATAGACCTCTTTCATGGCGGCGACCGGCCGTTGCGAGCGGACTCCGATGACGATGCGATCGGGTTTCATCAAATCTTCCACGGCGAACCCTTCGCGGAGGAATTCCGGATTGCTGACCACATCGAATTCGACGCGGCCTTTGCAGTAGCGCTTGATGGTCTCGGTGACCTTGTCGCCGGTCCGGACCGGGACGGTGCTTTTGTCCACGACGATTTTGTAGCCGGTCATCGCGCTGGCGATTTCCCGGGCGACCTTTTCGATGAAACTCAGGTCCACGGAACCGTCGGCCATGGGCGGCGTGGGCACGGCGATGAATATCACGTCGGATTTTTTCACACCCTCCGCCGTGCTGGTGGTGAAGTTGAGCCGCCCGGCGGCCACGTTGCCTTTCACCAGTTCCTCGAGGCCCGGTTCGTAAATCGGGATGCCTCCTTCCTGCAACACTTTGACCTTGGCCGCATCATTGTCCACGCAAACGACCTGGTGCCCGACTTCGGCAAAGCAGGCGCCGGTCACGAGACCGACGTAGCCGGTTCCAATAATTGTCAACTTCATAGGTTCAAAAAAACGCCGCCGGCCTCCGAAGGGTCACGGTTTGGGGAGGCTGATTACCGGATTGTTCGTGGATGCCTGTCTGGAGGGGGGAGCGAGGTTGGGGTTCCTGGCGATCAACCCTTGAAGGCGCATGCCGGCTTCGGAGCTGATCGAGCCGAAGGTGTTGACGCGGGCCAACCCCAGGTAGGAGTCCCTGGCCTGTTCCAGGTTGCCCTGCTTCTCGTAAAGCCGGCCGGCGGCCAGCCTGGCCTGGGGCATCACGTTGTCAGCGGAATAATGTTGGGCGATGTCATTGTAGGCCGCGATGGCTTCAGGGACCTTCCCCTGGGCGTCGAGAGAGACAGCCACGCCGAGCAAGGCCTGGCCGGCGAACGGCGAGTCGTGGTATTCGCGGAGAAATTTTTCGAAGCGCGCTTTCGCTTCGGCATATTTCCCCTCGTTGTAGGAGGCGGCCCCGGACAACAGCAGAGCGCGCCCGCCAGCGTCGGTGTTCGGATAATCCGAAGCGACTCCCAACAATACTTCCGGGGATTCCCGCTGCGCGCCATTGGCAGAGCCATGGCTCATGATTTGAGACAAGGCCTGGTTGGCCCGCGTCTCCCGGTCGCTCTGGTGCCAGACGAAGAATCCCGCTCCAAGACCCGCCACACTCACGACGATCGCGCCCCACAGGGCCTCCCTTCTGTGTGTTTCGAACCAGGCCAAAAGTCTGTCGTGGAGGGGCAATTCGGTGAAATCAGATTCCATAAAGAAGTAAAATCATCCGGGCAGGCGGCAAAAACGCAAGCATGAAATCGGATTTTCCGCCACGTCAGCCTGGCTTTCCGGGGCGCGCATCGTCGAAATCCCCACAAACCCGGGCGTCCCCGTTCGCACGGGGCCGGAATGCACGGCAACCGCCGGGAATTCGGGGCGAGGCTCAGTCGCGCGTGCCCGATGCTCCGCGTCCGGAAAGCAGGGGAACAGGCCCTGAGGGCCGTCCCCGGACATGAACCGACCTGGGAATCTATCCCTTGTGATGGGCGATGAACGATTCCGTGCGCGAGCGGATGCTCAGGCGCGCACGATGCTTTCCTGCTGATCGTGCACCGGGCCTGAGGCGCATTTCACCGCGGCCACCTTGACACCGTTTCTGGCGGCGCTGGCGTGGAGGACGACCTGACCACCGCCCTGTTTGAGGGATTGCGACGAAGCTTCCAGGATTCGGACCAACTCCGACCCGCGCCGGCCATCCGTGAGCGGGCTGATGCCTTCGCGGATGCAATCCAGGAAATGCTGGCACTCGGACCTCAGGGGTTCCTCCTGTTTGATATAGGGAACGTACATGTCGCCATAGTGATAGGCGTAATGAAACTCTCCGAAGGTGTCGTAGTGTGGCGGACGCTCGACGCGCGCATCATAGATCTTGATCTTTTCGATGGCCGCCACGTCGTCATACACGATCATCCGTTT
>JBEKFT010000304.1:0-3366 GCA_050013175.1 Verrucomicrobiota bacterium | reverse complement strand
ACCCAGTTCGAGTCCGAGGGCGCGGACCTCGTCCTTGAACAGGCACTTCAGAGGCTCCACCAACTGGAACCTCATCCGCTTCGGCAGGCCGCCGACGTTGTGATGGCTTTTGATCATCGCCGCCGGATTCCCGGCGATCGGCATCGATTCGATCACGTCCGGGTAAAGCGTGCCCTGGGCGAGAAACTTCGCCTTGCCGGCGCGCCGGGTGCCGGCTTCGAACACCTTGATGAACGTTTTGCCGATGATTTTGCGCTTGCGCTCCGGCTCGGTCACCCCTTTGAGCCGGCGCAGGAACAGTTTTGAGGCGTTCTCGTACTGCAGTTTGATTTTGAAATGGTTGCCGAAGACGCGGCGCACCACCTCGGCTTCCCGCCCGCGCAGCAGGCCGTTATTCACGAAAATGCAGGTCAGTTGGTCCCCGACGGCCTTGTGAAACAAGGCGGCCGCGACACTCGAATCCACCCCGCCGCTCAGGCCCAGGATCACGTGGTCCTGGCCCACTTGCGCGCGGATTTCCCGAACGGCCTGGTCGATGTAGGCGTGCATCGTCCAGTTCTTGCCGCAGCCGCAGATGTTGTGGACGAAATTGGCGAGGATCTCGCGGCCCCGCGGCGTGTGCGCCACCTCGGGATGAAACTGGAGCCCGAACATTTTCCGCGCGCGATTCTCGATGCCGGCGTAATCCGAGTTTTCCGTCACGGCGACCGATTTAAAGCCCGTCGGCAGCTTCGTCAGCTTGTCGCCGTGCGAGTTCCAAACCTGCAACCGTTCCGGCAGGTTGGCAAAGAGCGGGCAGAAGCTGTCTCGGACTTTGAGCGTTCCCTTTCCAAATTCACGTTTCTGGCCCGACTCGACCTTGCCGCCGAGGAATTGGGCGAGGACCTGGAGTCCGTAGCAGATGCCCAGCACCGGGACGCCCAGACCGAACACCGCCTTGTCCGGCAGAGGCGCCTTTTTGGCGTACACACTGGCCGGCCCGCCGGAAAGGATGATGCCACTGGGTTTGAGCGCGGCGATTTTCTTCGCGGGCGTGTTGTAGCGCAGGATCACCGAATAGACATTGCACTCGCGGATGCGCCGCGCAATGACCTGGGTGTATTGCGATCCGAAATCCAGAATGACGATTTGCTCGATCATGATTCAGACAGAAACGCACTGTTTGCCCGTGGCGCGAGCCTTTGGCGAGAAAAAAGTGAAGGAAATCGATCCGCGCAGGCGATTCATGCAGGGTGGCGACGGCTCGTCGCCAGTGAACTGGCACCACAACTCAAGGGATCCTGAGGACGAGACGTCGCCACCCCGCATCGCCCTCAGTCGTGGGCGATGTTGCCGGGCAGTTCGTTCCGATCGTCCGGTCGCCGCGGAAAATGTCGCGCCAGCAACTCGCCGGCCGTCTGGACGCCGTGGAGGATGCCGCGCGTGAACTCGGATTTGCGGAAGTGTTCGGTCATGGCTTTGGCAAGTTCCGTCCAGAAAGCGTCGCCGCATTTTTCATGGACGCCCGCGTCGCCGATCACCGCGAATTTGTGGGTTCGCGGAGCCAGGAAGATCAGCACGGCGTTGCGGTCCCGGGTTTTCCCCATGCCCAGGCGCATGAACGCCGCCTGCGCCGCGGCGACCGGATTCTCCACCGGCTTGTGGCTGATGAAAACACGGATCTGGCCGGAAGTGTGCTGCTCGGCTGCGCGGATCGCCGCGACGACGTCGTCGTGGCCGATTTGATTCAAAAAATGTCGCGCGCGCATGGCTACCATCCCCCTCCGGCTCCGCCGCCGCCGAAACTGCCCCCGCCTCCCGAGAACCCACCGCCGCCGCCTCCCGAGAATCCACCGCCGCCCCAGCCGCCGCCGGTGCTGATCCATCCTCCGCTGCCGTAGATCCGGCCGTTTTGCTTTGAGAGAAAAATGAAGAAAACCAGCGCGATGAAGCCAATGCAGAGAATGGGACCGAGCACCTCCGCGGAGCCGCCCGAATCCATTGACCGTCCGCGGCCACCCGCGACCGTTTGCCCCGTTCCTTGATACTCGCCTTTGACGGCTGCAATGATCCCCTGAACGCCGGCCGCCAAACCTCCCTCAAAGTCGCCGGCCTTGAACCGGGGCGTGATTTGCTCGTCGATGATTCGTTTGCAGAGCGCATCGGGCAACGCGCCCTCGAGGCCGTAGCCGACCTGGATGAACACCTTGTGTTCTCCGACAAACACAAACAACACGACCCCGTTGTCCCTGTCCTTTTGCCCGACCTTCCACGCCCGCGCCACGCGAACGGTGTAATCCTCCACCGACGAGTCCGACTGCATCCGGGGGAAAACAGCGACGATAATCTGATCGGAAGACTCGCGTTCGAAATTCTCGAGGGTGTTGTCCAGTTGCGTGGCTGTTCCGGAGGAAACGACGCCCGCGTAATCGTTGAAATAGTGCGCAGGCGCCGGGGGGATTACTTCGGCCCCCAACACGGGGACGCAGACAACAAAGACCAAGGTGGCCCAAAGGCGTTTCACCGGTCAGGGTTTGGATGGTGCGGGATTGGAGCCGCCGAAGTTGAACTGGACTTTGGGCGGCGTTTCCGATCCCGGCGTCGCGGAGAAATAGGGCTTCTCATGGAAGCCGAACGCGCCTGCGTAGAACACGGCGGGAAATGACTTCACGGCGGTGTCGTACTCCATGACTGCATCGTTGAAATCGCGCCGCTCGACGGCGATGCGGTTTTCAGTTCCCTCCAATTGCGCCTGCAGGTCGCGGAAATTGGCGGTGGCCTTCAGATCCGGATACCGTTCGACGACGACCAGCAATCGGGACAATGCGGAAGAAAGCTGGCCCTGGGCCCGGTCGAATTCCGCCAGCTTGGCCGGATCGTTCGGCGCCGTGTTGGGATCGATTTTCACCTGCCCCACCGACGCCCTGGCCTGCGTAATTTCCGTCAGCGTGGATTTTTCGAAGTTGGCGGCGCCGGCGACCGTCGCCACCAGATTTGGAACCAGATCGGCCCGGCGTTGATAGACATTCTGCACCTGGGCCCAATGGTTGTCCACGCCCTGCGAGAGTTTGACGAGATGATTGTAACTGCCGGCCGCCGAGACTCCGATGACGATCGCCATCAGCACGACCAGCAACGCGACCACACCACAACCGATGGCAACTTTTTTCATATCCTGAGTGGGTTATAGAGTAGCGATCCCCGCCCGCGCAACAATTATAAAGTCCCGCAGTATTTGCAGGATCCATTCGCGCATACGGATCGGCCCTGAGTCTTGACACAAGTTCACCTCGAAAACACCCGAAAGTCATGTTGTGTCAATACTCAGGACCGGCCCGTTTTCGTTTTAGGTCGAGGGCATCCATCGGGCGAATGGGAGCCAGCCCG
>JBEKFT010000303.1:0-3378 GCA_050013175.1 Verrucomicrobiota bacterium | reverse complement strand
ACAAGAATTCTTTGCCCTTATCCCCAAGTTATTCACAATCTGGCTTTGTCCCGTGCCGCCGGGCACTGGTAGGATGGTGGCGAGATGCGAACGTCCGATTTTGACTTCGAACTTCCGCCGGAACGGATCGCCCAGACTCCGGCGCCGAGCCGTGACGGATCGCGTTTGCTGGTCCTCCACCGCGAGTCGGGCAGGACCGAGCACCGGCGGTTTCGAGACATCATCGACTTTCTTCGAGCGGGAGACGTTCTGGTCTTGAACAATTCGAGAGTGATCCCGGCCCGACTCCGGGCGGTCAATGCCCGGGGCGGCGGGCAGGTTGAGATTCTGTTGTTGGAAGAGAATGCCGTGAACGATTGGTGGTGTCTGCTGCGCCCGGGCAAACGCGCCCGCCTGGGGACCCGCCTTGTCGTGAACGGCGCGAAGGGGCGGCCGAGCGGTGTGCAGGCAAGCGTGATCGATATCAACAAGGAGGGACATCGCCGCCTGCAATTCGCGGGCGCCCCGGACATCAGCAAACGACTCGAGTCGCTCGGCGAGGTCCCATTGCCGCCGTACATCCACCGTGCCGACGGGCGGGCAACGGAGGAAGACAGGCAAAGGTACCAGACGGTATTTGCGGAAATGCCCGGGTCGGTGGCTGCGCCGACCGCGGGGTTGCACTTCACCGGGGAGCTGTTGGACGCGATCCGTTCGCGCGGCGTGCGGGTGTGCTCCGTCACACTCCACGTTGGCCTGGCCACTTTCGCGCCGGTGAAAGCGGAGACCATCGACGCCCACATCCTGCACGAGGAGCGCTATGAGGTGACGGAAGAAACGGCCGGGGCCGTCAATCGCGCCGTCGAAGCCGGAGATCGCGTCGTGGCGGTCGGCACGACGACGGTGCGTGTGCTGGAAAGTGTGGCCGCCCTTCAGGGGGGGCGGCTGGTTCCTGGCGGAGGCCGCACGCGGATTTTCATTCATCCTCCCTTCCCATTCCGGATCGTGGGCGGGCTCCTCACCAATTTCCACCTGCCACAGTCCACGCTGCTGATGCTGGTGAGTGCCTTCGCGACGCCGAACGAGACTCGCGGCCGGGAAATGATCCTGTCTGCCTACGCCGGGGCCATCCGCGAACAGTATCGCTTTTTTAGCTATGGCGATGCCATGTTGATCGTATGAGTTCGAAGTCCGGAATCCGAAATCCAGGCCCCGGGCGTTTCCGCGCCCGCACCCGCCCGACTCTCGGGGCGCGAGCCGGATCCCGCGCGCCCCGTCCCTTCGTCCTGGTGAACATGGCCATGACGGCGGATGGGAAAATCGCGACCGCCAATCGCGCGGTGTCGTCCTTCGGCAGCAGGCGCGACCACGGCAATCTGCTGGATCTGCGCGCGACTGCGGACGCCGTGATGGCCGGCGCGCGAACGGTGGATTCGGCAAGAGTCATCCTGGGACCGGGACCGGCCCGGTATCGCCGTTTGCGCTTGAGGCGGAATCTGGCCGAATACAATCTTCGTGTGATCGTCAGCCGCTCCGGTTCGGTGGACCCGAAAGCCGAGGTGTTCCGGCGCCGGTTCTCTCCGATCCTAGTGCTAACAACCCGGCGCGCCGGAGAGCTCAGGCTGAAGAAACTCCGCGCCATGGCGGACGCGGTGAAGATCTGTGGAACACAAGAAATCGATTTTCGGCGCGCGCTGCGCTGGTTAGGCGGACAGTGGGGCGTCCGGCGGCTGCTCTGCGAAGGCGGCGGTGAATTGAATGATGCTCTGTTCCGCGCCGGGCTCGTGGACGAATTGCACCTGACGCTGTGCCCGAAAATATTCGGCGGACGCGAGGCGCCGACGATCGCCGACGGCCTTGGAGTCCTGAAGCTGGCCGCCGCTGCCGGCTTCACTTTGAAATCGATGAAGCGTGTCGGGGACGAACTTTTCCTGGTTTACAATGCGAAGAGGAGGGCGTTCACACCGGGCCGGCCGGGGATTTGAATTATGAATAAACTGCAAGACACGATTCAATTGCGCGTCCGCTACAGCGAAACGGACCAGATGGGCACCTTTTACAATTCACGCGCCCTGGAATGGTTCGAGTGCGGCCGGACGGAACTGATGCGCCACGGGCTGGGGATGTCCTATGCCGCGCTGGAGGACCGCGGTGTTTTCCTGCCGCTGGTGGAAGCGCACCTGGAGTTTCGAGGCGGGGCGCGCTATGACGATTTATTGAGGATCGCCTCGACCGTGGAGGTGTCCGGGCGCGCGAAGCTGCGGTTCGAGGTGCAGATCGATCAGAGCGGCACTGGAAAACCGGTGGTGCGCGGCTATACGATCCACGCGTTCACTGATTGCGATGGCAACCCCATCCGTCCGCCGACTTGGTTCTTGGAATTGCTGAAGAAAGCGGCATCCGGGCAGCCCTCCGGAAACCCGGTTTGAACAGCATCGGAGAGAGGCGGGCGACGCTGCTCTGGTTGGGGTTGTAAAAACAGCGGCGGACCCAGGGCCTAAGGCGCGGGAGCGGCTTGGAGCCGAAGGAACATAGCGGCCGAGAGAGGTTGACCCGGCTCGATCTGGACTTTGAGCAGGTTGCGCACGCCGTCGTTGGTTTGCGACAACAGCGAAGTATTGGCCTGCGTCCACGTTACCAGATTGCTGGATTCCAACAGCGTCACAACTGCGTCGGTGGCGTTGGTATTCAGAGTATAGCTATAAGTGGCCGCCTGTTGCCCGGCGAGGGTTTCGATTTGCAGGCGCGGCGCCAGCGCCGGCTCCTTGGCGCGCGGGTTCAGACCAAGAGCGTATTCCAGGAAATTTGGGATTCCATCCTGGTCCGGATCGGCGCCGTCTCCCGAGATGGCCGGGTTGGCAAGTTCGGTGCTGGTGAAGTTCAAGCTTCGCCAGATCGAATACGGAGTTCCCGAATTAATGATGGTGCCGGTGCCTGTGGCTTTTGACACGGAAGCGCCGGCCACGTTGGCCAGCTGGAGGCTGAAAGTCTGTGAAGCCAGGCTCACCGTTCTCGGGAGAATGGTCACGAGCACGCTCTGCTGGGTCTGGCCTGGCGCGAACGCAACCGTGCCGCTTGCCCCGACGTAGTCGCTGCCGGCCAGCGCAGTGCCATCCGCGGTGGACCAGGACGCCGTGACCGTTCCGGACGAGGATTGGGACAACGAAACCGTGAACGTCATGAGTTGATTGGCGTTGGTGCCGCCGAGCATTCCGAACTGGATGGGCTGGAGAGGAATCACCTTGTTCGTATTCACAGTCACCCAATCGTCCTGCAAAATGCCGCCGGTGTCGCCCGAGTCCGGGTTCCAGCACCAGAACGTCCAACTGATGCCGAGCTGGCCGGGGCCCAGGTCCGAGGTGCCGTCGCCGTTGAGATCGCCCCCCAGGTAGGCAATCA
>JBEKFT010000302.1:0-3379 GCA_050013175.1 Verrucomicrobiota bacterium | reverse complement strand
GTCTGCAGAACACCCGGAGCCCGCACCAGATGATCCAGCGTCACCGACCCCGGCAGCCGGAGCTGCCTGGCCAGCCGGTTCAGCTCGCGCGCATACGCCTTGGCGAGCGGGACGTTCAGGTGCATCCGCGCCGCCGAATTGCCCGCGCCCGCGTGAAACGACACCCGGACCGTCAGCCGTCCGCGCGCGATGTAACGGTTGATCAGATCGCGCATGGGAGCTTCGATCATCTCCATCTCGCGCGGAAGGTTCACCGAAATCTCCGTCTGCTTGCGGTTCACCGAACTGAGTTCGACGGTGACTTTGAATCCGTCCTGCGAACATTCGCCGCGGCCGTAACCGGTCATTGACTTCATCGGGGCCACTATGTGAAATAGAGGGCCGTTAGGCGAATCAATTCTCGACTCCTCATGAACCGGGCCTCCGTCGCCGCCGTTGAGAAACGGCGGCGATCGCCACTGCGGGACGGGTCCGCCAACTCACAGGGGCGGCTCTTATAACTTCACCTTCTCCGCCACCTGCGCCACGTCCTTGTCGCCGCGGCCACTGAGATTCACGATGACGAGCTTGTCCCTCCCCAGTCCGGGCGCGCGGCGCATGACTTCGGCGACGGCATGGGCCGGCTCGAGCGCGGGGATGATCCCCTCCAGCCGCGCCAGTTTCATGAACGCCGCCAGCGCCGCGTCGTCCTTCGCGTAGGTGTACTCGACCCGCCGCTGCTCGTGCAGCCAGGCGTGTTCGGGACCGACCGCGGCGTAATCCAGCCCGGCGCTGACGCTGTGCGTAAGCTGGATCTGGCCGAATTCATCCTGCAGCAAATACGAGCGCGCGCCCTGCAGCACGCCAAGCGAGCCGCCCTGGAACCGCGCCGCATGTTTGTTCGGCTGGATTCCCTCCCCGCCTGCTTCGACGCCCACCATCTCCACCGACGCATCTTCCAGGAACGGATAAAACAGGCCCATGGCATTGGAACCGCCTCCGACGCACGCAATGAGCATGTCGGGCAGCCGCCCTTCCTTCTCCAGGATCTGCCGGCGCGCTTCGTCGCCGATGACACGCTGGAAATTTCGCACCATGAGCGGATACGGATGCGCGCCGTAAACCGTGCCGAGGATGTAATGCGTCGTCCGCACGTTCGTCACCCAGTCGCGCATGGCTTCGTTGATCGCTTCCTTCAACGTCTGCTGCCCCGCTTTCACCGGCACCACTTCGGCCCCCAGCATTTTCATGCGATGGACGTTGAGCGCCTGCCGCTCGCAATCCACGGCGCCCATGTAAACCACGCAGCTCAGTCCGAACATCGCCGCCACCGTGGCCGTGGCAACCCCGTGCTGCCCCGCGCCGGTCTCCGCGATGATGCGGGTCTTGCCCATGCGCCGGGCGAGCAGGATCTGGCCGATGCAGTTGTTGATCTTGTGCGCGCCGGTGTGGAGCAGGTCTTCGCGCTTGAGATAGATTTTCGCCCCGCCGAGTTCGCGCGTGAGGCGCTCGGCGAAGTAGAGCGGCGTCGGCCGGCCACAAAACTCCCTCAGGTAATACTCGAGCTCGTGCTGAAACTCCGGGTCCGCTTGCGCGCGGAAGTATTCCTCCTCCAATTCCTGCAACGGATGCATCAGCGTCTCCGGCACGTAACGGCCGCCATAGAGCCCAAAATGGCCATGGGCGTCGGGCACTGCAGGCCTGGTGATAACGTTCATAAACTCAGTTCTTGAATACGCCGGTGTCTCTGGAATCAGGAGTCGCTCATCGGCAACGATTTGCAAGCCAAAAGTGAGTCGTTCCGGCCCCGCGGCCCCGCGGGCAGGTCAAACGCTCCTCGCGGATTGGATGAAGTCGCGCACCTTGACGGGATCCTTCCTGCCCAGGGAAACTTCCACGCCGCTCGACACATCGACCGCGTACGGCCGAACCTTGACGACGGCGGCTGCGACATTTTCCGGTGTCAAACCGCCGGCCAGAAAAATCGGGCGCCCAAGTTTCACGGCTTCGACCGCGAGATCCCAATCGAATTCTTCCCCCGTGCCGCCCGGCTTGTCCGGCGTGTGCGCGTCCAGCAACCAGGCATCGGTCCGGTAAGCGGGCAGCGCGTTCAGCGAGGCGGCATCCCGCATCCGAAACGCCTTCATGCTCATCAGCCCGAATTGCAGACAATACTCCGGCGCTTCGTCGCCGTGAAACTGGAGCAGGTTCAGGCCGCACTCGCGGATCGAACGCACCACCAGGTCCTCCTCTGCATCGACAAACACCCCGACCTTCACAACGTGCGCCGGCAGTTGCCGGATGATCCCCGCGGCAACGGCCGGTGACACGCAACGCGGGCTTTTGTCATAAAACATGAAGCCCAGCGCATCGGCGCCCGCTTCAACCGCCGCGAGTGCGTCCGAGGCATTGGTGATGCCGCAAATCTTGACTTTGATGCTCATGGAGCCGCCAGATTATCCCATTTCCCCGCCCGGAACTCAACCGCCATCGGCGGGCAATTCATGAAGTGCGAACCGAAAGCGGCCTGCTCGACGCAGCAGGGCTTTACACCCTGGACGGCGGTGCCTGTCGACAGCCTCAATGGCCGACAGAAGACTTAACCGCAGATGAACGACCATGAACGCAGTGGGCGAACCAGCCAGGCACGCGCCCCACCGGGCACGGCTTGCTGCATGCTCTCCACCTGGCCGATTGGAGCCATGCTTGGCACGGGAGTAGCTCAAACAAGCAAATTCTTGTTTTTCAAAAAGCAGAAACAAGGTGAAAAAGTCATACGTGGAGAACATTTCATGAACAGGGAGAGACTAGCTCAGCTAATATTCTGGATGCGCTCGTTCACCGAAGACGAACTGATTCAGACATTTGGACGATTGTGGAACGGCAAAACCGAAATTGGCCCACTGCGGTCGTTGCATGACTATTTGGAAAACCTTAAAGAATCGGGAGTGCTTGGTTTTGAAGGGGGGCGTTACACCCTCCTCAACCCTGCAAAAGGACGACGCACGGTGGTTGCCTAACGATAAGCCTGGCACAGAAGCTGCCCTCGAATCGGGATAATGAACGCACGCGCCGGCCAACAAAGACGCATTCTGGTTGTAGATGACGAACCTCTCGTCCGTCAAACCGTCCAGATGCTCCTCAACGGTGACGGCTACGTCGTCGACGAGGCCGAAAGCGGCACGGAGGCGCTTGCCGTGTTTGAACCCGGCAAGTTCGACCTGATCTTCACTGACTACTTTATGCCGGCGATGAAAGGTGACGAACTGGCTGCAGCCATCAAAAAGCGCTCGCCCAGCCAACCCGTCGTTATGTTGACAGCCTATCCAGAAAAACTCCAGTCTTCCGACTGCCCCCTGGGTGGCATTGATTCCTTCATCTGCAAACCTTTCGAACTTGA
>JBEKFT010000301.1:0-3385 GCA_050013175.1 Verrucomicrobiota bacterium | reverse complement strand
AGAATATTGGCTGCCAAATTTCCGGCAACATTCGCGGCGAATAGCCATTCCAGAAAAACCCTTCGTCACTCTGCCAAACTCCGTTCAGAAAAGCAGCACGCGGAAACAGGATGTGGCTCAGAATCGCAAATAAATTGACAACCTTGGGTCCTGAAGCACCGAGTGCGGAGACTAACCCAACAAGCCGGGCCGTGGAGGCAAGAGCGATCGGAGTTTGATTGGTGCAAAAGCTGAATTGCAAATCTGACCCGCCAGTCAGGCGAGATGAATTTCCACCGGTTTATCTTCTGCACAACGAGGATGAAAATAAACCAGTAATGAAGCCGCGAGCCGTATCGACGTTTTCCAACGCGCCCCTTGCAAATGCGCACAAGATCATCGCCGCCCTAACCGGTGGCGGGACCGGTCAGGAGTTTGGCTCAAGCCAGCCAGCCCTGGATTATCTGCAACTGCGCGGAGTGAAACATTACTGATGCTCGTGGATGAGAGGACTCGCATGCCAAAGGAGAAAAACAAACTTTCATTCGAAGCCATTGCGGCCCAACTGGCACTGATGGGCAGGAAGCTGGATCAAGCCCAAAAACTCTTCGACCGACTTGACGGACTGCTCGATGCGGTGGCTTGCGACTTGAGGGAATTGATTGGGCACTTGATTGTGTTCCCGCTCGGCTCAACCAAGGTATCCAGCCCTGTCGGAGGAATGCCTCGGAGGCTCCTTCCTTTGCACTGTAAATCCAATCCCGGTGTTGTTTCCGTGCTGCTGATTCGAAATTCCGATGGCTCGGCTGATGCACAGATCGAGGGACACTCACCCATTCCGCTCAGTCCCCTTTTAACGACCTTGTTGGAAATCTTGAAGGCCGACAAAGGCATTTCGGACGACCACCTGGTCGGCTGGAAATCAATGGCGTCCATCCAACTCGCCCTGAAGGAAAGCACCGGGCGGAACCACAGCGAAGCATCAATCAAAGAACTTATTTATAACTTGCGCAATTGCCTTGAATGCCATCGCGAGGATCGATCCCTGGTCGAGAACAAACCCCGGTTCGGGTATCGGTTCGCCGTAAGGCGTGCGGCTGGAACAACAACTGAACGAGACAACCATTGAGTGACTTGCCGGGGATGGCAATTCGATCTGTGCCGATGAAGTGTGTGACGCATTGTGATGCATTGTGACTGGAAATAAATTTTTCAACGAACACCAAATGAACCCGCTGCTCGGCTTGTGACTGGGCGCGTGGATCAATGATCCCGTGCTAAAAGGGTTGCCGCAACCAAATTTGTTTATGCATTTCTGGTCATTAACTACTTCGGGGGAGTGGGGAATCCACCCGCTCGCCGGGGAGAGTTGTCTCGCCGCGTCCACGGGACCTGACGCGAGCTTCTCGCCCCCGGCGGGCGGACCGGCTCTTGCCGAAATCCGCATTGTGCCTCCGGATGCTGCTGGCCGATCGCCGGCGTGGGTGTTGCTCGCAGGTCTGGAGGCTTCCCTTCGTGTCAACGGGCTGCCGCTGGTGCTCGGTATACACGCCCTGCGCAATCGCGATGAGATTTGCGTCGCGGGACAGCGACATTTCTTTTCCACGGAGGAACTCGCGCATGTCACCCCGTTCCCCGGATTGGCCCAGCCTGCCTTCTGCCCGCGCTGCAAACAGAAGGTGGAGGTTGGGGCTCCCGCCGTCGCGTGCCCCCACTGCCATGCGTGGCATCACCAGTCGGATGAGTTTCCCTGCTGGACCTACGACTCAACTTGCGCCCTTTGCCAATTGCAGTCCACCGCCCTGGACGCCGGCTATTCGTGGACGCCGGACACACTCTAAAATGAAGCCCAATTCCTCACCTGATTCCCGCCGTAGGTCTCCCGCCCACGGGGTGCCTTGCGTCGGCGCGCACCTTGTCGTGCTCGGCGTGGGCGGAAACATTGGCTCCCATCTAATTCCGCTGCTGGCGCGGCTGCCGCGCGTCAAGCGCCTCACGCTCGTGGATTGTGGTCGCTACGAGAAAAAGAATCTTCTGTCACAGGCGATCAATCGTTCGGACATCGGGCAGCCGAAGGCCCGGGTACAGGCCCGCCGCGTGCGGGGGATCAATCCGAGGCTCGAACTTGTGTCCATTGTTGACCGGCTCGAAAACGTACCTCTGGGTTATTTGCGAGGAGACGTCATTCTGGCCTGTCTCGACTCCAAGGAGAGCCGGCGCTGCGCGAATGAAATCTCCTGGCGCCTTGGAGTGCCCTGGATCGATGCCGGTGTCGAACCGAGTCTGATGCTCGCGCGAGTCAATGTTTATCTGCCGGCTTGGGATCAACCGTGTTTGGAGTGCGGGTGGAGTGAGCGCGACTACGCCGAGCTCGCCACGCTCCATCCGTGCGATGACGTTGTTGCAAAAACTCCGGCGACCAACTCACCTGCGTGCCTGGGCGCGCTCGCCGCGGCGTTGCAGGCCATTGAATGTCAGAAACTCATGGCCGGGCAAACGGCCGGCGCATTAATTGGCCGTCAGGTGCTCATCGACGCGGCGACGCACAAGCACTTTGTCACCACATTCCGCCGCAATCCCGAGTGTCGATTCGACCACGCGACATGGAAAATTTCAGCCCTCTGCCAGATGCCGCAAGATCTTTCCATCGGCGCGACCCTCCAGCTCGCGCACCGATCCAAGATTCCCGCCGCGCTCATGTTTGGCGGCATTCCGCTCGTGAAGCGTCTCGATTGTCCCGGCTGCGGATTCTCCCTTCGTGTTTTCCGACTGCAAAGCCGCCTCCGGAAGGCTGAACATTTTTGCGCCCGCTGCGGCCGCCAAATGCTTTCTGCCGGATTTCACATAAAAACGCGGCTCTCGCGTGCGGACCTGGGGCCAGGTGACGCGGATCGCTCGCTCTCGAGTCTTGGATTACGCGCGGGCGATGTCATTTCCTTGAGCAACGGTGCGGATGACAAGTTTTTCGAGTTGGGCACCGGGATTCCCTCCCGCCCGCGAACAACGAAACCAGTTCATCGGAGGCACTCATGAGCGACAGGATCTACGAAGCATTTCTGCGCCAGCAGTTTGAAGCAGGCATGGCACTCGCCGACAGCAGCGACGTGCTGGACCTGACTTCACTGCCGGGCAGCGAGCCTCCGGCCCGCTATCTCGCGCACTTCAGTGGACGCAAAGGCCTGGTGCGCGACCCGCACGGCGGGATTGTCGAGTTCGACAAGTTCGTCGTCGGGATTTGCTTTCCCGAGGACTACCTCCGTCGCGTCAACATCCCGCAGATCATCACCGACCTCGGGCCCCATCCTGAACCGTGGCACCCGAACATTCGCCCCCCGTTTGTGTGCGCTCACATTGAGCCGGGCACTTCACTGGTGGACATTCTGTACGCGTGTTTTGAGATTTGGAC
>JBEKFT010000300.1:0-3409 GCA_050013175.1 Verrucomicrobiota bacterium | reverse complement strand
CTGAACCCTCGGTGACGTTGGACGATCTCTTCGTTCATTCTTGACCCACTGGTGACGGGACGACGATTCGCCAAAGCTATCGGCCTCCATCTGCGCACACAAGACTGGAGCAAATAGGAGTTTAGGCTCGAGTCCCACCTTTCCACGCTCTGACGCTTCACGCTTCAACCCTTTGACTCTTCAACTCCTAAACTCTCAAACTCTCCTCTGTCCCTCCGTGTCCATCCGTGGTTAAAATTCTTCCGTGCTTGCGATCCCCAAAACCATGCGCGCCGCCGTCTATCGCGGACCCAACGATCTCCGCATCGAGACCGTCCCCGTCCCGCGCATCGGCCCGCGCGAATTGCTGGTGAAGGTCGCCGTCTGCGGCGTCTGCCCCACCGACATCAAAAAGATCCACTACGGCACCGTGCCGCCGCCCCGCATCTTCGGCCACGAAACCGCCGGCACCATCGTGCGCCTGGGCCCGCGCGCGCAAGGTTTCAGAATCGGCGACCGCGTTGCCCTGCACCATCATGTGCCCTGCCTCGACTGCCACGCCTGCCGGCACCACGCATTCGCCCAGTGCGAACAATACAAACGCACCGGCGTCACCGCCGGCTTCGAGCCCGCCGGCGGCGGCTTCGCCGAATACGTCCGCGTCATGCCCTTCGTCCTGCCCGGCGTGGTGAAAATTCCGCGGAAGAATTCCTTCGAAGAAGGCGCCATGCTCGAACCCGTCAACACCGTCCTGAAAGCCATCAAACGCCTGTCGTTATTGCCCGGCGACACCGTCCTCGTGGCAGGGCAGGGTCCCATCGGCTTGATGTTCACCCGCCTCCTCCACCTGCGCGGCATGAACGTCCTGGCCACCGATCTGATGGAGTCGCGCCTGAAACTCGCCCGCAAACTCGGCGCCCGCTGGACCCAACTCGCTTCAACAGCAGAAATCCCCCCAACCGCCTTTCCTTTGCGCTCTTCCAAATCGCAAATCGCAAATCGCAAATCGCAAATCCCTTTGGACTCTGCAATCCTCGCCGTCCCCTCCGATGCCGCCTTGCGCCAGGCGATTCAACGGGTGCGCGGGGCCGGCCAGATCATGCTCTTCGCCCATACCCGCCGCGGCGCAACCACCGGGCTGGACCTGGCTTCGGTCTGTGTGGACGAAAAAGATCTATTGGGCAGCTACTCCTCGGATTTCACGCTCCAGAACGAAGTGGCCCGGCTGGTGTTCTCGCGGAAACTCGACGTCCGCCAATTAATCACCCACCGCTTCCCTCTCGCTGAAGCGGCGAAGGCAGTCCAACTCGCATCCAAACCAACCCCACAGTCCCTAAAAGTTGTCATTTCTCCCTGATCTGCATGGGGAGCGCGCGCGTCCCGCGTGCCGGTTGCGGCGTCCCGCCGCAACTCCCATGAAACTGGCCCCGCCGGATGGAGGGGTAAAGCATCCCTCCATTGAGCGGATCTGCTAAATACCAGAACTCCGCTTTATCGCAGTGAGTCGAGGAGCCTTTGACGGTCCACACCCTTGTGTGCGGCAACCACTCGCAGGATGGCGTTGAGCGTGCCGACGCGTAGCGGGTTGTGATTGGGAACCGACAGTCGTTGGTGGCCCGGCGTCTCCGTCTGCAAAATGACGTGGCTGCCTTCCTGATGGATTGTGTGATAATCCCAATCGCGGCACAGCGCTTTGATCAACTTCGCGCCGTCTAAATCCCGGGGCACTTTCACGCGCCGGCCAGAAGTTCGTCCCGAACCAGATGTAGTCGGATGCGCTTGGGAACCTTGGGTTGGTCAAAGTAATATGCGCGCACGGCTTCCTGAACATTCTGGCGCATCGCTTCCCAGGTGCTGCCTTGCGTGAAGATGTTCTCTGAGAGGCATTCGGCGCAAAAGCCGCTGTCTTCATCCTGCGTCACTTCAAAAACCAGTTCGTTCATGCGGCCAAAATATCAGCGCTTACGGGCGTTCTGGCAAGTGTTCATAATGTTAATGTGGTCAAATGCGGGTCGGACTTAATAGGGACCCCATTTGGTTAAGACCGGGACGCGCGCGCTCCCCCGCAGACGGCACAGAACCGGAGCGGTTTGGCATCCTGAACGCCTTTCAACCCGCCGAACCCGCCCCGGAAATGGCCTCCGGCCGTGTCCGGCCAACTTGTCCTTGAAATGGGGGGCAGGGTATGGGAACTTCCCTAATGACTGTGACTGTAGATGCTCAAAAGCGGGTTCGTCTAAGGCTGGCTCAGCCTGGC
This sequence comes from Verrucomicrobiota bacterium, assembly GCA_050013175.1. Lineage (GTDB taxonomy): Bacteria > Verrucomicrobiota > Verrucomicrobiia > Limisphaerales > BOG-1460 > BOG-1460. The sequence goes on along the minus strand of JBEKFT010000300.1, from coordinate 1,173 downwards.
GAACGCTTTGACGTGAAGCCGGACGGTGAAGGAAAGCTCGTTCTGACCAGGCTGGAGCCCGTGCAGGTGCGTCCGGCAAAGGTCAGCATCCAGAAAAGCGGCCGTTTTACGATCGGAGTCCTGGATCGTCCCATCGATCTGCAGGTCCTGAAGGAAGCACTTTCCGAGTTTCCATGAAACACCTTTTGGACGTGAACGTCTTGCTTGCGGCAATCTGGTCAAACCACCCCCTGCACCGGCAGGCTTTCGATTGGCTTGACGGCAAAAGCATCTCGCTCTGTCCGCTTTCGGAACTGGGGTTTCTCCGGATCAGCACCAACAAGAAGGCGATCAACGCTCCGATGGAGACTGCGCGCGATCTGCTGGACAAATTCATGGCGGAACGAAAGGCGGACAGAATCCCGGACGACCTGCCGGCCCTCGAATCACGTCCAAAGACGTCAGACCAGGTCACAGATCATTACCTGGCCGATCTGGCGGCCAAGCACGGCCTGAAACTGGCCACGCTGGATGAAGGGATCAAGCATTCCGCCATTGAGCGGATCTGCTAAATCCCCTGTCCGCCTCATCCCCCGCCCGAATTTGCCGCAAAAGAACGCAGAGAGACGTTTTACACGGATTCCACGAATTAGCGCTAATCAGCGAAATCCGTGTAAAAGCAGTGCTTTATCCTGCCGTGGTTCGTCTCCCATTCAGTAGCGGATGATCCCTCCCTTCCGTACCCACATTGTTGGAATGTTCGATGTTGGATGTCCGATGTTTTGGTTCCGGCTTTGCCCCATCCGTGTAATCCGTGTAATCCGTGGTCAAAATCCTTCCGTTCTGTGTTCACAGAGAAATCGGTGTAACTCGCGTAAACACTGCGCCTTATCCACATTGAATGTTCGATGTTCAATGTTGAATGTTGAATGTTCGCCTTCAGCCTTCATTTTCCCCCTTCAGCCCCCAGCCTTTAGCCTTTAGCCATAATCCTTGATTACCTCGTCCGTATTTTTCCCGGGATTCGCCTCCAAAGGCCCCAACGAAAGCCCCTAATAGCCAATAAAGACGGTGGTTTTCCTCTCCCAAGAGTCGGCACCAAAAATGTTCAAACATTTCAAAAAAAACTATTGACTAAAACCCCCAGCTTTGAGAAAGTCATATTACACACGGCAACCAAAACGGCCACAATAT
>JBEKFT010000299.1:0-3429 GCA_050013175.1 Verrucomicrobiota bacterium | reverse complement strand
CTTCGGCCTGCAGTTTCTGCTTCAACTTCTCAAAGGCGATCTGCAGCGCGCCGATGCCCTGCAACTCGACGGCGCGAACGATGAGTTGATACTGTCCGCGCGCCTCATAAACCGTCACGTCCCCCTGCAACAGGAGTTTCTGACCGTCCTGCAACAACTCCCGATGAGTGACGGTCTCGCCGCGGAACAGCACGCAACTCAGTTGCGCGCTGGCATCCTTCAGGGTGAAGTAGATGTGGCCCGAACTTTGAACGCGCAGGTTGGTGACTTCTCCGGTCACCCAGATCGAGCCGACCTGCTGTTCGAGCAGCCGCCTGACCTGCGCCGTCAGTTCCGAGACAGACAACACCTTGCGGGTCTGCTCCGCCGGGAACAACTCGCCGAAGTCCCAGTTTGATTTGGCTTTCGCCATCGCCCCAGTTAGCCACAGATTGACTTCCGCGCAAATGAGGAAATGCGGAGCGCGGACAGCCTTGTCAGGGGGAGAATGGACTGATCCGGCAGCCGACCGATTTTATGTTGCATATGCAACAAAAGTTCGTCATGCGCAATTCAGGGTCCCAAGGCATGAGAGAAGTCGAGAGAGGGTTTCCATGAACCTTCTCCCTTAGCAAGGACAAGGCTGTCCGCGTCGGTTCGGCAAGCGCGCGCCGGACGGAACCAATCAGGGCAGCGGCACCGACAGCCTATCGATCCCGACCGCTTTGCCGGTGGCCTCGTCGATTTCCACAATGACGCCGTGGAGGAGGACCCTCCCCTTTGCCACCTCGAACCGCTGCGGCATGTTGCTTAGAAACCGCTGGATCACCGGGGCCATTTCGCGACCGAGCACGCCGTCGTGAGGGCCGGTGAAGCCGGCGTCGGTGAGGTAGGCCGTGCCGCCGGGGAAAATCTGTTCATCCGCAGTCTGGACGTGCGTGTGCGTGCCCGCGACCGCGCTGACCCCCCCGTCGAGCATCCGTGCGAGGGCGATTTTCTCCGAAGTCGCCTCGGCATGGAAATCCACGAAGATGATCCTTGTCTCCTGGCGCAGCCGGGCGACTTCAGCGCGCGCGGCATGGAATGGATTTTCGAGATCGGGCATGAAGGTGCGGCCCTGCAGGTTCAGGACCGCAACGGGCGGCAGGCCTTCCTTGCGGACCACAACACTCCCCTGCCCCGGCGTCCCGGCCGGATAGTTGAACGGACGGAGGAACCGCCGCTCGTGATGCAGCAGGTCGAGAACCTCTCTCTGATCCCAGAGATGATCGCCGCTCGTGATGATGTCCACTCCCGCCGAAAAAATCTCTTCGGCGGTTTTCGGGGTGATCCCGGAGCCGCCGGCGGAATTCTCACCATTGGCGACCACCAGGCCAATGCCGTGTTGACGGCAGAGTCGCGGGGCCAGTTCGCTGACCGCCCGGCGTCCCGGTTGCCCCACGATGTCTCCAATAAAGAGGAGTTTCACCCGGCCACAGTAATGGCGGGGGGCCAATGAGCAAGTCAAAGAAAGGTCTAAGGTCCAAAGTCCAAAGTCCAAAGTCTAAAGGCGAATACACCGGTTGAACTCGCGCGCTCGACACCGTATGGACAGCTCTTTAACCTGGAGTGTGGCGTTAAAGACCGGAGACAAGCTGGTGTTGAGCATTTCCGACGTTGCCTTTGGGGGCGAAGGCGTTGGGAGGGTTGAGGATTTTGTCGTGTTCGTGCCATTCGTGATCGACGGCGAAGAGGTCGAAGTGGAAATCACCACCGTCAAACAGCGCTTTGCCCGTGCCAAGCCGCTGCGGGTCCTGTCGGCGTCCCCGCACCGTGTCGAACCCGTCTGCCGCCATTTCGGCGCCTGCGGCGGTTGTCAGTACCAGCACATCGCCTACGCGCAACAACTGGCCGTCAAGCACAAGCAAGTTGCCGGCCTGTTCGACCGCATCGGTGGATTTGGCGGGGATCGGGTCGAGCCGGTGATCCCGTGTCCGCAGCCGTATGGGTATCGCAACCGGGTCATGATCCGCAGCCAGTGGAACAAGCCGGAGCAGAGGCTGAACATCGGATTTGTCCGCTGGGACGGTAGGTTGGTGGAGGACATCGACGCGTGCAGCATTGCGGAGCCTGCCATCAACGAGCAGATCCGGCGCGTGCGGGCGAATCCGCCGCCGAGAGGCGGAATCAAAGTGGTGTTGCGCATTCCACCCGACGGCTGGGAGGTGCCACCGGACTCCTTCTTCCAGAACAATTTTTTCCAGCTTCCCAAACTGGTGGAGACGGTCCGCCAGGTCGTCCGGGAGGGCGGCTCCCGCCATCTGATCGATCTTTACTGCGGTGTGGGGGTTTTCGGGATCGAGCTGGCGGATGCGGTCGAGTCCTTCGTTGGCGTGGAATACGACCGCCAGGCGATTGAATCCGCGCGGCGCAACGCCCGCGCGCGCGGGTGCGCCAACGGTGAATTCGTCGCGGCGACGGTGCAACAGGCGCTGCCGGAGCTGCTGAAGCGGTTTTCGCGGGAACGGACGGCTGTTGTGCTCGATCCGCCGCGCAAAGGCGTCTGCCCGGAGGTGCTCCAGTGGCTGGGTCGCGAGCGGCCGGCCCAGATCATCTACGTCTCCTGCCATCCAGCCACCATGGCCCGGGATTTGAACATTTTGTGCCGGGAAAGTGTCTTTGAGTTGGTCCGGGTGATTCCCCTTGATATGTTCCCCCAAACCCAGCATGTGGAGTGTGTGGCGGACGTCCGCTGCAAAGCAGAGTAACTTCTTGCCAAGTGAACCCCCATTGTTTCTATTCTGCCTGACGCATGACGACGCAAGCCGAACTCGGGCAGGAGAATAGATTTGTCCGCGTCCTTCTCCCGTGGCTGGTGGCCGCCGGCGCGCTGACTCTCTACCTCCTGACCCTCAATCATTGGATTTCAGTCACGAGCCTGCCCTTTGTGGCCAGGGCGACGGGCCAGATGTGGACGCCCGAGCTGAGTGGTTTTTCTGCCGTGCTGGGACCGTTTACGCCCCTTTACTTCCTGCTGACATACCCGATTCGCCTGCTGCCGGAGGCATGGGTCCCACCGGCCCTGAACCTCTTCTCTGCTGTTTGTGCGACCGGCGCCTTGGCCCTGCTCGCCCGGTCCGTCGCGCTCCTGCCCCATGACCGGACCCACGAACAGCGCCAGCGCGAACACGGCGCGTTTGCCCTGCTCTCGCTCCGCAGGGCATGGATTCCGCCGATCGTGGCGGTGGCCGTCTGCGGGCTGCAGTTGTCCTATTGGCAAGGCGCGACGGCCGGGTCCGGCAGCGCGCTGGACGCCCTGCTGTTTTCCTATTTGATTCGATGCCTGCTGGAATACCGGGTGGCGCAGCGGGATTCGTGGTTGCTGCGCGCCGCGCTGGTTTATGGCGCGGGCATGACCGGAGACTGGCTGCTGATCGGCCTGCTCCCGGTCTTCATCGGTTCGCTGATATG
>JBEKFT010000298.1:0-3435 GCA_050013175.1 Verrucomicrobiota bacterium | reverse complement strand
CGCGCACTTCAAGGTGGACGACGTGCTCTACCGGGACGTGGCGGGTTTCAAGGAGGAGGTGGGACGCCGGGTCAACCGCCTCATCGAGCTGGAGCAGCTCGGCGTGGTGATGGATCACTGCGAGGTGCGCAGCATCCCGCCCCGGCAGGTGAAGTACGCGTTCGACCGGGTGACGACCGCGCGCGAGAACCGGAACAAGGTCCTGAATGACGCGCGCAGTTACGAGAACCAGATGCTGAGCCAGGCCGGCGCCCAAACCGCCGCCATCACCAACGAGGCCGAGGCCGACCGGGCGCGGCTGGTGGAATCGATCGCAGGCGATGCCAAACGGTTCAACGATTTGCTGCCTAAATACGAGGGGAACCCGGATCTCTTCAGGCAGGTGCAACTGGTCGGCCTCATGGGACAGGTTCTGACCAACGTCCAGGAGAAGATTTTTTTGCCGACCCGCCTGGATGGAAAATCGCGGGAACTGCGGCTATTGTTGAATCGTGAGCCGCCGAAACCGGGCGTGGAATCGAGCCCGTAACCGCCATCGCAAACTGAAAATTGAACATCGGGATCTAACATGCAAGTCACCTCGCTTCTCAGCCGCCACGAGCACGATCACCTCGGCAGGGAGGAATCCTGTTCCGTCTGCGGACACGGACACGAACATTCACACGAACATTCGCCGGTACATTTGTGGCAGACCCTCCTCGGCGTGATTTTCGTGGTGAACGCCTTCGTGGTGGACTGGCTTTTCCAGCAGAGCTACACCGTCGCCAGCGCCAGCGCCTTCATCGGCTCCATCATCCTCGGCTATCCCATCATCCTCACCGCCGTGCGGGATTTGAAGCGCGGTTTCCTCAGCATCAACGAACTCGTCGCCATCGCCGTGCTCGCGGCGTTCGCGTCCGGCGACTACAAGACCGCCGGGGTGGTGGCCTTTTTCATGTTGATGGGCGAAATCATCGAAACCCGCACCGCTGAAGGCGCCCGCGCCTCGATCGAATCGCTCATCCAACTGACGCCCACCAAGGCGCGGCGCATCAAGGCGGACGGGAGCGAGGAGGAGGTCGCCGCCAGCGAACTGGCGATCGGCGACGTCATCCGCATTCGTCCCGGCGACAATGTGGCGGCCGACGGCGTCATCCTGAGCGGCCAGGGATCGTTCAACCAGGCCACCATTACCGGCGAGTCGCTGCCGGCGGACAAGAAGCCGGGGGATGAAGTGTTTGCCGGCACCCAGAACCTGACCGGCTTATTGGAGATCAAGGTCAGCCGGGCCGGCCAGGACACGACGCTTGGCCGCGTCCGCGAGCTGATCCTGGCCGCGGAAAAGACCAAGTTGCCGATCATGAAAATCGTGGACCAGTACATGGGCTTTTACACGCCGCTGGTGCTGGTGATCGGCGCGCTGGTCTGGGCCTTCACCCGCGATCTGAACCGCGTCATTTCCGTGCTCGTCGTCTCCTGCCCGTGCGCGTTCATCCTGGCGACCCCCACCGCCATGGTGGCCGCCCTGTCCGCGGCGGCGCGGTTGGGGATTTTGATCAAGAACGTCGCCGACATCGAACTCGCCGCCCGGATCAACGCCTTCATTTTTGACAAGACCGGCACGCTCACCACCGGTCAACTGGCGGTCAGCCGGCTGGCTCCGCTGGGCGAAACCAAACCCGCCGAACTGCTCCGGCTCGCCGCGTCGGCGGAGAAATACAGCAACCACCCGACCGCCAAGGCGCTCGCGCAATTGGCCGGCGAGGCCGGGGTGCCGCTCGTCGAGCCGAAGGATTTTGCCGAAACCGCCGGCCGCGGCGTCAAGGCGCAGATCGAGCGAACCCCCGTGCTCGTGGGCCGGGCCCAATGGCTGACGGACAATGGCGTGCGGGAAGACTTCCTCAAGTCGGTTGACTTGAGCGAGGCGGAAGGGTGGAGCCTGATTTTTGTGGCGCGCGAAGGCCGGTGCATCGGTTGGATCGGCCTCCAGGACAAGACCCGGGCCGAGGCCAAGGAAGCGCTGGTCGAGCTCAAGGAGAACGGCGTGCGGCGCATCGCGATGATTTCGGGCGACCGCCAGGCGGTGGCGGTCCGCGTGGCGCGGGAGATTGGCTGCGAAGAGGCCGTCGGCGAATGTCTGCCGCAGAACAAGGTCGAGTTCGTGCGCGCCATGAAGGCCAAGGGCTATCGGGTGGCGGTTGTCGGCGACGGGGTGAACGACGCCCCCGCCCTGGCTGCCGGCGACATCGGAATCGCCATGGGCGCAGCGGGCAGCGAAGTGGCCATTCACAGCGCGACGATCGCCCTGATGAACAACGACCTTCGCCGCCTCCCGTTCCTGGTGATGCTGTCGCGCAGCACGCGCGCCGTGATCAACCAGAACTTCCTGTTCGGCGTCTGCTTCATCATCGGCGGCCTCACGCTCGCCGCGTTCAATTACATCGGCCCCATCGTCGCCGCCCTGCTCCACAACGTCGGATCGCTGGTCGTGGTGTTCAACAGCGCGCGCCTGGTGCGCAAAGGCGAGGAACTGGAGCATTATCAGCCCGACCCGGCGCGGCCGCCGCGGGACGCCGGTTCACCGCCCGGCGCCACGGGTCAACTCGTGCCCAAGGTGGCTTGAGCGCCGCACCCGCATCCGCGCGAAATGCCTGCCATCACGGACATGGGGATTTGTTTGACACCGCGCCGGCCGGCGTCTTCCGCAAATACGACCGGAACACATGACTCTCACTGAACCAACCGGGAAACCGCAAACCGAAAACCGGGAATCCGCGGAGGTGGTGGTGTCGGTCCGCGGGTTGACGAAGGTGTTCAAGGATTTCTGGGGCCGGCCCAAGGCCCGCGCGGTGGACAACGTGGATTTCGACGTGCGGGGGGGCGAGGTGTTCGGCCTGCTGGGGCCGAACGGATCGGGAAAGTCCACCACGGTGAAGCTGTTGCTGGGTCTGCTGTATCCGACCAAAGGGCACATCGAGGTGTTCGGCCGTTCGCCCCGGCACGTGCAGACCAAATCGCGCATCGGCTATCTGCCCGAGGAATCCTATCTGTACCGCTATCTGAATTCTCGGGAAACGCTCCAGTTTTTCGGCAACCTGTTTGAGCTGCCGAAGGGCGACCGCGAACACCGCGCCGGGCAGTTGCTGGAAATGGTGGGTCTGAGCCAGACGCACCTGCGCGCCGTGGGCGAGTTTTCCAAGGGCATGCAGCGCCGGATCGGCCTGGCCCAGGCGCTCATCAACGATCCCGATCTCGTGATTCTGGATGAACCGACCTCGGGGCTCGATCCCATCGGCTGCCGTGAAGTGAAGGATCTGATCCTGGCGCTCGCGCGGCGGGGCAAGACGGTGATTCTAAGCAGCCATTTGCTGGCCGACGTCGAAGATGTCTGCGATCGTGTCGTCATTTATTACGGCGGCAGGATCCAGGCGATGGGCACGCTGAAGGAACTGCTGG
>JBEKFT010000297.1:0-3445 GCA_050013175.1 Verrucomicrobiota bacterium | reverse complement strand
GCGGTACCGACGTCCAAATACAAGGTTGCGCCGGGGGAATCACCCGAGGCGACCTGGCCCGATCCAGAAGCGCCGGATGGCACGGTGTCGCTCCCGCCTGTGCCGAGGACGATGTCGGTCGGGTCGAGCACGAGTTTGCCGCCGACGCTGCCGGGGGCGGCCCGGCCGTCCACGGTGGAGTGGATGGCCGTGATGCCCGGCGCGGAAATCTCCACCGTGCCGCCGTCCCCGCCAAGGGCGCTCCCCGCCACCGAGATGGACGAGCCGGTCGCATCGGAATAGGCGCCGCCGGATTTGACGGTGATGGTCCCGCCACTACTAACCACGGAGTCGTCGCCGCGCGCGGACAGGATGGAATCCGAGCCCAGGGTGAGGGCGTCGCCGGCAATCAATTCGATGACGCCGTTCTGGTCGCGGACGGAGTTTGCCTGGATGAGACCGTCCTGGTTGACCACTTGCGCTTGCAGCGCGATGGTGCCGGCGTCGGCGAGGATGCGGCCGGTATTGTCCACGGAGCCGGAGGGCATCTGGACGCCGGCGCTCAGGCCACGCCCGTCGGGGCGTTCGCTGATCATCACCTGTTTGCCTGCGCAGAGGCCGATATTTCCTCCGGGCGCGTTCAACGCGCCGTGATTTTCGATTTGTTCGGCGATCAGGAACAGCGAGTGGCCCTTGCCGACCTCGATCTGTCCGTAATTGACGATGCTGGCGAGCGGAGGCATGCCGGTGAACTGCCAGCCGGCGCCCGCGCCAACGTCGGGGGGAAGCGGCGCGGTGGTGGCGATGAAGTTGCCGCCGACGTTGATCATGGAATTGGGGCCGAAGTAAAACCCGTGGGCGTTGGCAAGGATGACCGTGCCGTTGGCGTTGAGGCGGCCCCAGATCTGCGACGGGTTTGCGCCGCCGATGCCGTTGAAAACGATGGAATGGGCGGAAGGCTGGTTGAACGTGGTGGTTTCGCCGGCCTGGATGTTGAAACTGTTCCAGTTCAGAACGGTGAACTGGCCGACGTTCACATTGAGATGCGAGCCGCTGGTCTGGGCGCTGGCGGAACCGGCCACGACGGTCATGCCCTGGGGATTGGCCCAGAGTTTCAAACTACGCCCGGCCGCCAGCAGCGCGAACGCCAGCCAGAGGCATCTCCGGTCGTTTCCAAATCGTGCGGGCGGGCATTTAGGTTTCATGAGTTGAAGGGGATCAAAACTGGAATCCAATGCTGAAATAGGCCTGCGCGGAGCCCGGGCGGGAGAGCACGAGTGTATCATTGGGGTTCGAGCTCGAGGCTCCTCCGGCCAAGCTCCAGGCAACGGCTAGGCGGGCGTTAAAATGCTCGCCCGCCGTGACGAGAAGGTCGATGCCTGTGCCCCATTCGCTCAGATGGTTGCGCGACAGATCGGACCGGTCCAGCAGGTAAACCCTCCCGTAATCCATGAACCACGAGCATCGCAGGTAGGCCGGAACATCCCCGCTCCCGGTCGGGAACTGGCCGACATTGACCGCGGGCGCGCGCACGTCAAACAACGTCTTCCAGCCCGTGTCACCGTAAGCCTCGCCTTCCTGATAACCGCGCACGCCCGACGTTCCGCCGAGCTCGAATTGCTCGTTGTTGATGAGCGGCGCGCTCGACCATTGGCCGCTGGCGCGCAGGAGCAGCGACCAGTCGTCGGGCAACAATTGCTCGCGCGTCAGGCCCGCATTCAGGACTGTGTAATTGCCGCCGGCGGCCGACGAGGAGGCGACGGTCTGAAAATTGGTTCGTGGCGAAGCCAGCGGCGTGAAGAACAGGCTTTGGTTGCAGGTCAAGCTCGTGCTGCCCCACTTATCCGGACGGGAGCCGGTCCAGCCGATGGAAAGGGGCATGTAATAGAGGGCGTTGCGCGAACTCGCGCCGAGCGCGATCGTTTTATTGGTTTCCAACACGGGATTACCGAGAGGGTCGAGCGCGTAAAGGTCGAAGTAGGTCAGGTTGGTATTGAAACTCGATGCCTCGTAGGATTTGTAGTCGAAGCCCAGCACGAGCGACGAGTGAACACCGGCGAATTCCCGGATCGGGAGGGTCAGTTTTGTTCCCAGGTTCTCGGTGTCGGTGAGGTTGCGCTGGGCAGATTGGGAACTGATGTCTGCCAGGACCGTATTCGTGATGAGGGTGACCGGGCCGAACCGGGTCGGAGATTCCGACGTAGAGCGCGAGGCATAGACGATCCATTCCGGATTGCCCGTCGCGGCCGGCAGATTGAACTTGTGCGAGATTTCGTCGTAGCCGAAATCCACAGGGTGCTGGTCGTAATCTTCGCGCAAGCCGGAGCCGAAGGCGAAGGGGATCCTGTAGAACCCGCTATAATTTGCGACCTGGGGTTGGTCGTAATAGTTCGGCGAATAGGTGTCCGACTTCAAAGCCTGGGGCGAGAAATTGTATTCCACCCCGACCTGGTGATTGAGCTGCCAGAGATTGTCGTAGAGCAGGGTGCTGTCGATGCGCAGCAGGGGCGTGCCCGGCGTGGACTTGTCGTTAAGCTCGATGTGGCCATGCAGGGGCAGGCGGTCCTTGACTTTGAGAATCAAGTCGGTGGTTCCGGGCTCCAGGCCGGGGCTGATGACGGGGTAGATTTGGCGGTCGGAGCTGGCGTTGGCCTGGTCGAGTTCGGGCTGAAACCATCGGGTGTTGAGGAGGATGTTGGTGTCGAGGCTGGACAGCGCGCGCATCACATTGTTGGAGCTGAAATAGCGGTTGCCCTCGACCCGGATGTTGCTGAGTTTGCCCTCGATGATTTTCACCCGGATCATGCCGTTGGTGAGGCGCTGCTGGGGCAACGTGACGCTGACGGTTGCGAAGCCCAGATCGCGGTACAGCAACTGGAGCTCGCTCAAGCCCTGTCGGAGCCGCTGGAAGTCAACCGCCGGACCGGTATAGTCGGCCAGGAATCGAAATCTCTCGGGCGGCAGGACGGTATTGCCCTCGATCCGATAGCCGCAGATTTGGAACGGGCGCGTGTGGGCGGCGGCGGGCGCGTTGGTGGCGTTTCCGGCGTCCGGTTGCGCCGCCGGAGTGTTCGAGACTTTCAGGAGCGCGAGTGTTGCCATCAGGTACAACCGGAACTTCATTCGTTGTGGTGGTCCTCTCTACGAATTGGATCGGAAGCGGCAGGTCCGGAAGCCGGGCCTGCCGCGTGATTGTTGCGCCTAAGGAGATCGCACCGCGCGGTAGAAACCGCTGCTGTCCGAGGCAACGTGGGTGAGAGAATCGTTGTGGCCGTCGCCCGGATACGGGCCGCTGACCAGCGGCCAGGAGGAAACCGGGGCGGCGAGCGTATTGGTGTAGGCCAGCCAATAGTTTCCGCCCACCCTCGTGGTGAAGCTGACGGAATCGGTGCCACTGGCGCGCGTGATGCCGAGGATTTTAGATGGCGGAGGACCGGCGACGAACGTCAACACACCGCCGGCGGTG
>JBEKFT010000296.1:0-3450 GCA_050013175.1 Verrucomicrobiota bacterium | reverse complement strand
CCGTCGGGCCGACCAGGGCCACCATTTCGCCCGGGCAGGCGCGGAGTTGGATGCCGCTCAGAACCGGTTTGCCGGGCGCGCCCGGCGCGCCGGTTTCAGCCGCGTTCTCCTCCCGGCGCCCGTCCCCCGCCGCGGGATTGTCCGCCGCCCTGAGGCGGAGCTGGGGCACATCCGGCGCGTAGCTGAACCCGACGTTTTCATAAACAACCTCCCCTCGCACGGGCCCGCGCAACACCCCGCGGCGGTCACCGCGCTCCTCCGCCGTGTCCAGAATATCGAAAACGCGCGCGGCGGCGGCGCGGGCAGATTGCAACATTTGATTCAACCCGTGAAGCCGTCCGACGGGCTCGTAGAAAAACAGGCCTGCGTACAGCATGAAGGCCACGAGCTGGCCGATCCCCATTTCGCCGCGGATCACCTGGGCGCCGCCGATCCACAGGACCAGGCCGATGCCGAGCGCCCCGACGAATTGCATGGCCGGCCCGTATGTGGCCCAGGCACTCATCACCACAAGCGTGCCGCGCCTCAACTCATCCGCGCGCCGGGCGAACCGGTCGTCCTCGTGTCCCTGGCGGCCGAATGCCTTGATTTGGCGGATGCCCTGCAGGTTGTCCAGGAGCAGGGCGTTCATCGCGCTCGAGGCTTCGCGCTGCAGGCGGTAGCGTTTGTGCGCGGTAAGCGTGTACCAGAGAGCGCCGCCCGCCAGGAACGGCACGGGGATCAGCGACACCGCCGCGAGGGACGGGCTGGACCGAAACATGAGCACCAACGCCCCCGCAATGCTGAGGACAGCGACCGTGCCCTGCTCCACGCCGTCGATGAGCAGACGCTCGACGTTGTTCACGTCCTCGATCACGCGCGTCATCAGATCACCGCTGGCCCGCCGGTCAAACCAGGGAATCGGCAGGCGCTGCAGCCGGGCATACACCTCGCGGCGCATGTCGAAAATGACATTTTGTTCCAGCCGATTGTTGATGCGAATGCGAAGGCTGTTGAACAGTTCGCGCAGGAGGAATGCTCCGAGCAATCCCAGCGCAGCAGGCGTCAGCAGATCGTGACGGCCCTGACGAATGACGCTGTCGATGATGAGACTCGTCAGTTTGGGATAAAGAAAACCGAAGCCCAGCGAAAGCACCGCGCATCCCACCGTGCCCAGCACCATGGATTTGTAAGGGCGAAGATAGACACCCACGCGTCGAACCACTTCACTCGTCGGGCGGGGCCTGGACTTGAACGTCGGGTCGGTGTGAGAGCCGTATCCGGGATGGGAAGACATGGGCGGATGGAGGGTTGGCGCGTGTCAGGGGTGGGATGTCAGGGACGCCGCTCTCCGCGGCGCGGAGATGCGGTTGGGGCGCGGGATCGCATAATGTATGACTCTAGTTATTCTCCAAAAGTGCGGTGGGGACAAGTATTTCACAATCCAGCACAGCGGAAATCCGGAAAATGCGTGCAAATCGAGCGGCTGCGCGGTAAATTCCTTCAGCGAATGTATCCACCCGTTGTCACAAAAGATCCGACAGCCGTTGAGGTGGAAGTTCAAGCGGCGCATCTGGCGATATTCCCCGACGACGACGACAAAGCTTTCGTTTCGCGGGCTTTTGGCTGGGCCATCGCCTGTTTCACAGGAAACTACAAGGGTTACCAGAAGGTGGATGCGCCCTATCACGATCTCGAGCACACTCTCCAGGGCACGCTTTGCATGGCGCGATTGTTGCGCGGCCGCCATCTGGCCGGGGCATATCCACGGCTGACCCCGCCCCTGTTCAGACTGGGTCTGCTGGCCATCCTGCTGCATGACACCGGTTATCTCAAGAAGCGGGAGGATACCCAGGGCACGGGCGCAAAATACACGGTCACCCACGTGGATCGCAGCGCGGATTTGGCGGCGGAACTGCTGGGCGAAAAAAGTTTCGGCCCCCGGGAAATCCTGGCCGTGCAGAACATGATTCATTGCACCGGCCTCGACGCGGCGTTGAGCGCCATCCCGTTCCAGAGCGATCTGGAAAGAACCGTCGGCTTCGCGCTGGGAACGGCGGATCTGCTCGGTCAGATGGCCGCCGGGGATTATGTGGACAAGCTCCCGATCCTGTATGACGAGTTCGCCGAGGCGGCGGAGTATTCGAAGGAGGAAACCCACTTCGTGGCCACGTATTCAGGCGCGGCCGATTTGATGAGGAAAACGCCGGCCTTCTGGAAAACTGTCGTCCGGTCCAAACTCAATCGGGATTTCCGCAAACTCTACACATTCCTGAACGATCCCTATCCGGAAGGCCCCAACGAGTACCTCGAGCGCATCGAAGCCAACATGGACCGGCTGCACAAGGGCCTGAAGGCGGCCAGCACTTGATCCCTCGAGCGCCCCTCCGTCGTCACGGATTAGCGGCGAAAGCGAGTTTCCCGTTGAAAAAAAGGGCCCGACGCAAGAAGACCCTGTTTACCCCGGCTGCTGGCGGGTGCTGGCCGGTTGTGCCGGTTTGGTCTTGCCCCCGGGATCAGGCGGGACCGCGGGAGTGGAGCGGATTATGTTGCAAAACCGCTCCGCCCGGATGGAAACGGCCCTTCCCGGTCGCAGAACCTGCGCCGGCGCATTCCACAACACGTAAAACTCAAAGTCGGTTGGAGGGCGGTGGGTCGAGCTTTCGAAAGCGGCGCAACGTTCCTGCATGATCGCTTTGGCAACCACAAGCGCATCCCGCGGATTCGACCAATCCGCGTTCGTGGAAGCGTATCGCCGCCAGGTCTCCGGTTTCATCTGGTAACGGGAAACCTCCCCGCCCGGACCGACGGCGCGATCATTGTTCCCGGATTCCACCAGCGAAAGCGCCTCCCAACGATCCGCGGCGTGAAGCTGAAGGCACACACCCAAGACCGCCACAGCCGCGAGAAGCTTCGGCGTCGTCCGCGTCATGATGGTCCGCCAATATACCGCAGTCTGTGCGCCCTGCAATTTCGGGATGCCCTCCGGGCGTTTTCATTGCCTCGTGGGTTTTGCGGCCGAACCCCCCTTCTTTTTGGGATGGACGCCACCGGCGGCGGAACCCTGACCGGCTTCATTCAACTCAGCGGCCTGCCGCGAGATGGGATACAGGACTCGCCTGGGACCGCCCTTTCCCGCCCGATCCGGCGAGGCGGCTTCGTGTTCCGAGACATCAAAGCCCAGGGTCCTGAGCTTTTCGGCGATCGCTTCCCTGCAGAAGTCCGACCGGCTGCGCGTGCGCCGGGCTCGGTCGATCTTCTCGACCAGGGCCTCTTCACACCAGCAACCAATCATCGTTTGGCCTTGCGATCGCACTCCAGGCATGAACTCTGTTTAACACCTTTGAAGTGATTCTCAAGAAGAAGCTTGCCGGCGGGTGTTCAACTCAGTTAAACTGGGTGCATGGCTCAGGGTGGGAAGAATCAGAAACGGGCGCCGCGGAGACACGGGATATTCATTGGCGCATGGGT
>JBEKFT010000295.1:0-3452 GCA_050013175.1 Verrucomicrobiota bacterium | reverse complement strand
ATCAGCGGTTATGAGCTGGTGAATGGCCCCGATACACTGCCGACCAGCCCGGCTTTTCTGACGATTCCCATCGACTTGAATGATCCTGTGGCTCGCGCTTCGATCGGAGCAGCGCCAACCCACTTGAATATCTATGGGGTGCCGTGGATCATCGGCGCCCGGAAAGGTTTTCCGAACCTGAACGAGATCGTGATGCAAAGCGCGGCCCAAATCACGCGCAAGCTCCTGATTCGGAAACCATACATCATCACCACGGACTTCACCCAATTCCAAACCGCCCAGGTGTTTTTAATCGGCATTTCAAATGTCCTGGGGGTGGAGGTGTGGAATTCGTATTCGAACACTTATCCGCGCGCGGTTTACATCCAGGCGGATGGAACCCTGTCGATGACCCTGACGAATGATTTTGGTTACAACCTGTCCCTGAGCTACCCGCTTGGCGGAGCGATCACGGGTGCGACGAATGTCGCGGCTGGTGTCTGGCAGGGCACCGGTTGGCAGCCCGGCGTATTTGCTCCGTCCAACCCGCAGTCGTTCCTTGTGCTGCTGCTCACCAACGTGGTGTTCCTCCCGGACTCCGCCTATCAGGTCAATCCGTTGCCGGGCCTCTTCATCTCCGTTACGACGAACATTGCTCAAAACTGGTCCCTCAACCCTCCCGGCTCATTCCCGCAGCCGCTATGGGGCCTGAACATCACCAACCGCATCCGATGCATGATCATCGACGAGGGGGTGGCTGGAGGTCGTGTCATCGATTATGTCCAGTTGAACGGATTAAATTCTTACCGCGACCTGGCCGGGGAAGTTTATTCGCCTGATCCGAGCTTCACCAACGTCTGGAACACCAACCTGGTGTCATCCATTTTTGGCTTGATGCCGCAAGGCCTGAACAACCAGATTATGATCTCGATGGGGCAGCCGGATCTCGGGAATTCCTTCTGGGTGGATAACATGATAGGTGCTCCCCAGGGCATTTACCGACAGAATGCAATTGACTATTTTCTGGTCTTCTTGGGGCTGACACCCTCCCTTGAGAATTCAGGCCTCCAGAACACCCAACTCGTGATGCAGGTGCCGTTCACGCCCACGAGCAAAGAGATTCAGTTGCTTACCTGGCAGGCCAATGATCCGCTCCTGCATTACACCCTTGGCGACCTCACCTATCGGGGTCTCACCAGCCTTTATTCCATTGTGCCGCCCAATGCCTCGTTCCCATCGGCGGCCTCGAATTTTTGGCACTATACCGACCGCTATGACCCGTGGGGTGGAAATCCAGCCATAGGACCTGTCGGCGATAGGAACGCCTATCTTACCTCGCTGAAGGATCCGATGGTGCGGTCGTCCGATGAGTGGGATTTTCCCAGCGGCGAACCGTTGAGCTTTGCCACCCTGGGACGGATCCATCGCGGCACACCGTGGCAGACGGTTTATCTGAAAGCGTCGGATATTGCCCTGAGTACATGGATCAACTGGACTGGCGATTTTGTGAACTGGGCTCCGGCTGAAGGAATCGGTGACGTCCCTGACGCCGCATTCAGCCGTCCGGTAATGGACCGCGATTTGATCGACTTGCTTGGCCCGATGCTTAGCACGAACAATCCAGGCCGGCGGTTGTCTATCAACAACTCGGATATCAACGCCTGGCTCGCCGTTTTAAACGGAATGCCGGTTCAAACCAACAGCTCACCGGTTGCGACGCTGATTGTATCCTCAAACTCATTGCAGGCGCTGTTGATTGCGCAAGGCATAAACGATGCGCGCTTTAATTTGTTTATGAACCACATCTTTCTGCATCTCGGAGATATCCTGGCAACACCGCAGCTTTCCGAACAGTCGCCCTTCCTGAACACGGCCCAATTGCAGACGCTTTCAGCCGGAGGATTGAGTGATGAAATGATGGAGTGCATTCCCAGCCAGGTTTTGTCCCTGTTGCGGGAGGATTCCTGGGGCTCGATCACCTGCTCCAACACCCAATTGCGGGTGCACTTTACCGGTTACGACGGCTGCGCGTACGCCATCCAAGCTTCTTCAAATCTGAAGGACTGGCGCGATGTCGGCACCTATTGCCCGGCCAACGGCGTGTTCAGCTTCCCGGTTTCGGCGCCGCCAGGGATCCGACGGGAGTTTTACCGTTCGGTCCTGCTGGATCGAACGACGGATTGTTCTCGCGCGTCTCCGGCCGTATTCACTGGTTGCCGGGAACGGGAGCGGGAACAGGAATGGGAACGGATCGGTCCGAACAATCGATAATTTCCATCCGACACTTTTTGTGCCCCATATTCTTCCCGGTGATTATGCCAATCTTCACTTCATGGTCTGCTTGGTTCGGACCGAAGATTGTCAATTGTTCAGAACGTCTTTCACGCGACCGAGGTGCAGGTCAGTTTGACCGTGGGCGCCGTCACGCTGTCGGTCGCCATCATGGCGCCGGTCATTGGCATGCTCGCGGAAAGCATCGGGCGGAAGAAAGTCATTGTGCCCGCGCTCTTCGCGATGGCCGTGCCGACGCTGCTGGCTGCCACCGCGCAAAGCCTGCCCGCGCTCATTTTCTGGCGCTTCATGCAAGGGTTGTTCATTCCCGGTGTCATCGCCGTGATCATCGCCTACATCAACGAGGAGTTCGCCGGCCGCACCGGCGCCGTGATGTCCGCCTATGTGGCCGGAACGGTCTTCGGCGGCTTCTTGGGACGGTTTCTCACCGGCGTCATCGCCGCGCGCTGGAACTGGCATGCGGCGTTCCTCGTGCTGGGCGTTTTGGATTTGCTGGGAGCGCTGGCCGTGCGGCAGTGGCTTCCGCTGGCCACGCATTTCGTTCCCGCCCAACATGTCTTCAAATCCCTCGCCGACACCTGGGGGCATTTGCGAAACCCGCGCCTGCTGATGATTTGCGGCATGGGCTTCACGGTGCTGTTCTCGCTGGTGGGCGTGTTCACCTACGCGAACTTTTTCCTCGCCCGCCCCCGTTTCAGTTGAGCACCGCCGGGCTGGGCAGCGTCTTTTTTGTCTATCTGTTCGGCTGCATCGTCACACCGTTGGCGGGACGATTCCTGGACCGCAACGGTTTTCGCCGCACGGCACTGCTGGCTGTGGGCATGAGCCTGGGCGGGCTGCTGTTGACACTGGTTCACTGGCTGCCGGCGGTCATTGCCGGGCTGGCGGTTTTTCCCTCAGGCATCTTTGTCTCGCAGGCGTCGGCGACGGTGCTGACCGGCCAGGTGGCGGGCCGAGCCCGGTCTTCCGCTGCCGGACTTTATGTGACTTTCTATTACATCGGCGGCACCGCGGGCACGGCACTGCCCGCATGGTTCTGGCTGAACGGCGGCTGGCCGGCATGTGTCGGCCTGTTCGCGGCCGTCAGCCTGGTCACGCTGACCCTGGGGCTGGCTGGCGGGAAATCCATCGCCGCCGGGGAAAGGATTCCGGGCGAGATCATGGACACGGCCATTTGAAAT
>JBEKFT010000294.1:0-3475 GCA_050013175.1 Verrucomicrobiota bacterium | reverse complement strand
GCCGCTGAACAGCCCGGCCACGCGGGTCAGCACACCGAACTTGTTTTCCACCAGAACCGAAATTGTGTGTCTCATAAATCCCCGCCGAGGAGGGGAGGTGGAAGCTAGCAACCCGCCTCGCGCATGACGATCGTCACGCACGGCGACGAAGCCACGATGGAGCAAATCGTCAAACAGCTCAACAAATTGCCTGATGTCATCAAGGTCCACGACTTCCGTGAGGGCGAGTATGTGGACCGCGAACTGATTCTGGTGAAGATCTCCGTGGACTCGAAGAATCGGGCCGAGGTGATGCAGATCAGCGACATTTTCCGCGGCAAAATCGTCGATGTGCAGCCGAAGGGCTTGATGATTGAGATCACCGGGACCGAGGACAAGGTGGAGAAATTCATCGAGTTGATGAAGCCCTTCCGCATCACCAATCTGACACGCACGGGAAAAGTCGCCCTGGCGCGCACGCAGTCAGACGCCTGAGGGCATGACGTGCGAAAGCCCAAGGCCAGTTCATGACGGTGGGGGGACGGCCTCGTCCCCATTCAGGTTACAGAAACTCAATGGATCCTGGAGACGTCCCCACCCAGATATCACCACCTTCATGAACCAGCCCTGGCGAAAGCCCGGCATCCGAAAGACTTTCTTGCGCGCCGGTCGCAAAGACTTCACACTCGGTTCGAATTCGTCTTCACCGCGCAGCGCGGACGGTCGCGACGCCGGGCATGCCCGGAGCCGGGGAAGGCGGACGCTGAAACCAACATATTGGAACGATCAATGCCTGCAAAAGTTTACTCGGATAAAGACGCGGATTTAGGTGTGCTCAAAGGCAAAAGACTGGCGGTGCTGGGCTTCGGGTCCCAGGGCCACGCGCACGCGCTTAACCTCAAGGACAGCGGACTCAACGTCATCGTCGGGCTGTACGAAGGCAGCAAGTCCATTCCCGCGGCGAAGGAAAAGGGATTCAAAGTGGTCCGGACGGCGGAGGCGGTGAAAAGCGCCGATGTCATTTTCGTCGCCGTGCCGGACACGAAACAGGCGCGGGTTTACGAAAAGGACATTGCGCCGAACCTGACTCCGGGCAAGACGCTGCTGTTCTCGCACGGCTTTGCGATCCATTTCAAGACCGTCATCGCGCCGAAGAACGTGGACGTCATCCTGGTGGCGCCGAAAGGGCCCGGCCACATCGTGCGCCGGCAGTACGTCGAGGGCAAAGGCGTGCCGGCGTTGATTGGCGTGTACCAGAATCCGAGCGGTCGGGCGAAGAAAGTGGCGCTGGCGTGGGCCAAAGGCATTGGAGCGACGCGTGCCGGGGTGATTGAAACGAGTTTCCGGGAGGAAACGGAGACGGACCTGTTCGGCGAGCAAACCGTCCTGTGCGGCGGCCTTTCGGCGCTGGTGCAGGCGGGCTATGAAACGCTCGTCGAAGCCGGTTACCAGCCCGAGATGGCTTATTTCGAATGCCTCCATGAACTGAAGCTGATCGTGGATTTGATGAACGAATCCGGCATCAGCGGCATGCGCTTTTCGATTTCCGAAACCGCCAAGTGGGGCGACGTCAGCGTGGGCCCGAAAATCATCGACGCGAGCGTGAAAAGGAGGATGAAGGCGGCGCTGAAAGATATTCGATCGGGCAAATTCGCCCGGGGCTGGATCGCCGAGTACAAGGGCGGATACCGGAAGTATCACGCGCTGCTCAAGAAGGGTGAAAATCATTCGATAGAAAAAGTCGGGGCGCGGTTGCGCGGTTTGATGCCCTGGATGCGAAAGCGCTCGATCAAGGGGGCGCAGGCCGCTTATTGAGACGCCTGTTGACTTGGGTCGCCGCTTTTCTGTCAGACCCCGGCGGCTGTCTCCAGGAACCGAGCCTGCGTGGCCGCCGTTGTGAAACGGCGGAGATTGCCACCGCGAGACGGATCCGCCAATTCATAGTGGCGGCCACAAGGATCATGGTCCCCATGCGTCCCGATTTTCGGGGATTGGAGGCTTTCGATGAGCCGGTTGCTGCGCACGGCAACGCCGACGCGTCGTGTCGCAACCAAAACTTCTGCGTGGTGTTTGGTCGGAAGATTGCTATATTCCTGCCATGACGCCGGGTGGAAGAGCGATGGTTCGCATTTGGGTCAGCGTGCTCCTGGGCATGGGAACGCAGGTACTCAGCGCCGACGTACCGGACAATCCGTATCAGGGAATCATAGACCGCAATGTGTTTGACCTGAAGCCGCCGGTGGATCCCGCGACGTTGGTCCCGCCAGCCGCGCCCCCGCCAAAGATCACGCTGACCGGCTTCACCACAATCCTCGGCAACAAGCGGGTGCTGTTCAAAGTGCAATTGCCGCCCACACCGCCGGCGCCCGCAAAGGAGGAATCCTACATCCTCACCGAAGGCCAGCGGGACGGAGACATCGAGGTGCTCGAGATCGACAACACAGCCGGCATCGCCAAATTCAACAACCACGGCACAATTCAAACGCTGGATTTGGCCGAAGATGGCATGAAGCCTTCGAACACTCCGACGCCGCAGCAGCAGGGATTACGGCCCAGGCTGCCGAACCGGATGTCAACGGGGCAGAATCCCGAACCCGCGCCCCAGGGCGGCGACATGAAGCGGATTCCCACGCGGACACTTCGGATGTCGCCCCTGCCAGGCGGGGCGGGGTCTCGCGCCATTCCGGGTTATCCGGGGCCTCAGCCCCCCAACCCGCCGCCGCAAGCGGGGCCTTGATACACGCCGGGAATTGCTCTAGGGCGGCGGAGTCGAATACTGCGGCTCGGAGTCGAGCTTGTTATTTTCCTTGGCATCCAACGCTTTCCAGCGGCGCTCGTCTTTGTCCTGCAGTTCCATGGCTTTTTTCTCGTCCCGCCTTATTTCCGCTTCCGCATTTCGAACGCCCGGCATGGTCTTTCTCTCATTTGTAGCCTCAAGCGCCGCGATGTCCGGAGTCCTCAACACTTTGGGCTCCATCAAAACCAGCAGCTCCTCGCGCTGCTTGGTGTCCGATTTGCTGTCGAACAGGGCGCCCAGGATCGGAATATCTCTCAGAATCGGAACGCCCGAGCTCGACTTGTTGTCCGAGTTGCGCACGAAACCACCCAACACGATGCTTTCCCCGTCGCGGACGGCAACTTCGGCTGAGATTTGACGGCTGGTGGTCGTGGGAACGTTGCCGACGTTTGCGATGGCGATGGAACCGCTGATTTCATCGATGGTTTCGTTGATCTCCATCACCACAAGGCCGTCCTGGTTGATGTAGGGCGTGACCGTCAATCCGACGCCGACCTGCAATTGCTGGTAAGAGGAACTCGGCGAACCGCCGTAACCGCCATAATAACTGCTGGTGATGTAGGGAACGGTGCTGCCCACGAAAATGGAGCCGGGTGTGGCGTGGGTGGTCAGAATCTGGGGTGTTTGAACCACATTGATGCGCGAGTCGCTGGCGGCCGCCTGTAAAGCAATATCGACGCCTCCCTTGTAGCGCCCAAA
>JBEKFT010000293.1:0-3478 GCA_050013175.1 Verrucomicrobiota bacterium | reverse complement strand
GGACGAATCGCCTCGCCGGCACGATGCCGGCGCCGGAGGCAATTGCACAGAACACTGATTTTCATTCGACGAACTCGGGCCCGGACAACGCCTCCCTGGGTCGGGCGGGGTTGAGACAGGTCACGCCTCCAGGACAGGCCGCTTTGGATTCAGGCGCCGACGATGCGGCGCAAACTCCAGAGCAGCATGAGGCCCGGGTGAGCGAGCGCGTCGCCGAACTGCAGGACCTGGCCATGAACAACGATCCCGCTTCGCTGAATTCGATCCTCTCGGCACTGGGCGATTCAGACGCACCCGTCCGCAAAGCGGCCGTGGAAGCCGCCGTCCAGTTCGGCAGTCGCGACGCGATACCGGCGCTGCAAGACGCCGCCATGCAAACTGAGGATCCACAGGAGAAAATCGATCTGCTCAAGGCCGTCGAGTTTTTGAAGCTGCCTCCCCTTGATTGACGCCGCCGAACGGCAGTCAGTTCGTCTGGCCGGAAGGTCCGCGCGCGGGAACCGTGTCGCTCGGAATGTTCGAGGCAGGCGTCTGCTCGCGCCTGCGCCGCAGTTCTGCGGCCCCGGTCCCCGTCCGCCATCAGACCGCCGGGATCCATGGCAATCGCACAGCACCCACCTGGCCGTATAACCCGGTGAATCCCCTGGATGACTTTGAGTGGCGCCCTGATTGTGCGGATGCAGGGGTTGTGCAAACCTAGCATTGCCGGTGCGGCTTGTTTGGCGCACTGGCACTGGGGCGGCCGCTCGTAAGGGGCCGCCCCGACAAAAACAAAAAAAGTTATGATCTACGTCGTGCTCTACCCAATCGTTGCCTTGTCATTGACATTCGTGGGATATCTCGGATTTGACTTTTACAACGAGCAACTCAAGGCCCGGATGGTGCCCGTGCGCGCCGCCAGGAAGAGCCGCGGCCACCACAGACAGACGCGGTAAGGGCTTCCAGACGGCCTGAACAGGCCCCGGTTGTTTCTCGACGCTTCGCCGCCGGATCACAGGCGGGGCGTTCTTCCGGCCATGCCATTCCAGGAGGCCGGATTTTTCTTCCATTGTGCCGCGCATCGTGTGATTTGCATTTCCCGACTCTCGGTTCCGGCTGCGCCGGATCAGGCGCTTCGCTGCCGGAGGACCGTATGCGGCTGACGGACTACGTCTAGTTTCCGGCACTGGGTTATGAAATTATGGCAGCATGGAATCTTCAAATACTGGATCGGGACGGCGCCGTTGGACTTCTAAACAGCGGCAGCGATTGTTGATTTTACGGGGCTTTGCCACTCGTCATGGTGTCGGGTTATCTACATTGATCAAATGGTTGCGCTTGGAACGTGACGCCGTGCCCGCGAAGGTAAAGTTTCAAGAAGTCCGACTGTCCAGCCCAGCCTCGCGCTGGCCGGTTGAAGTCGTCAGCTCGCAAGGTTGGATCGTGCGGCTGCAAAATAGTTCAGATGTGCAGCCCGTCGGAAAAAGAGAATTTTCTTTGTCCGTTTGGGCTGTTTTTTTCGCATTGGAGGGTGAATGATTGAATTCGCCTATGCCTCAACCCTCCGAACACGAAATTGAGGTGTTCAACGTTGCGCTGGAACTGTCGTCCGGACAGCGCGCCGCTTATCTTGACGAGGCCTGCGCCGGCGATGCCGCATTGCGTCGGGGGGTGGAACAACTCCTCGCGGCGAGTGAAGCCGCGGGCGCCTTTCTCGAAAGCCCGGCCGCCGTTCCGCCAAAACCCGGGGCCACCATCCGCCTCGACCTGACTCCCACCGAGAAACCCGGCGACCGCATCGGCCGCTACAAATTACTCCAGCAAATTGGCGAAGGCGGCTGCGGCGTGGTTTATATGGCTGAGCAGGAGGAACCGGTGCATCGCCGGGTCGCGCTCAAGGTCATCAAGCTGGGCATGGACATCAAAAATGTCATTGCCCGTTTCGAGGCCGAGCGGCAGGCGCTGGCCCTGATGGATCATCCGAACATCGCCAAGGTGCTGGACGCCGGCGCCACGGACACGGGCCGGCCGTATTTCGTCATGGAACTGGTGCGCGGCATCAAGATCACGGATTACTGCGACCAGAACAATCTCTCAACCCAGGAACGGCTGGACCTGTTCATCCAGGTTTGCCGCGCCATCCAGCACGCGCACCAGAAAGGCATCATCCACCGGGACATCAAACCCTCGAACATCCTGGTGACGATGAACGACGGCGTGCCCGTGCCCAAGGTGATTGACTTTGGCATCGCCAAGGCGACGCACGGCAAATTGACGGATCAAACCGTCTTCACGGCCTTCGAGCAATTCATCGGCACGCCTGCTTACATGAGTCCGGAGCAGGCTGAGATGAGCGCGCTGGATATTGACACGCGCAGCGACATCTACTCGCTGGGCGTTTTGCTTTACGAGTTGCTGACCGGCCAGACACCTTTTGACGCCAAAAAGTTGCTGCAAGCCGGTCTGGATGAAATCCGCCGGACGATTCGCGAGCAGGAGCCGGCGCGTCCCTCGACCTGCTTGAGCACGATGCTGGGTGCGGATTTGACGGCGATTGCCAAAAGTCGGAACGCCGAACCGCCCCAGTTGATTCATCTGGTGCGGGGCGACCTGGATTGGATCGTGATGAAAGCTTTGGAGAAGAATCGCACGCGCCGATACGAGACGGCTAATGGTCTGGCGGCGGATGTCGAACGGCACTTGAAAAACGAGCCGGTGGTGGCGTGTCCTCCGAGCAATCTTTACAAATTCCAGAAACTGGTGCGACGAAACAAACTCACGTTCTTCGCTATCGGTGCCGTGATTGTAGCGCTCGTTATCGGCTTGGCAGTTTCCACTTGGATGTTCTTCAAAGAGCAGCAAGCTCGCCAGCAGGCCCAAACGGAAGCGGCCACGAGCCAACAGGTGGCGCAGTTTCTGAGGGACATGCTCAAGGGTGTTGGTCCGTCGGTGGCAATGGGTCGGGACACGACGATTTTGAAGGAGATTTTGGCCCAAACACTCGAGCGAACGGGCAAAGAACTCACCAACCAGCCAGAAGTCCAGGTTCAGCTGCTGAATACCATCGGCCGGGTCTATTATGACTTGGGTCAGAGTGAGCAGGCAGAGATCGTGGGGCGACAGGCATTGGTGGTTGGGCGCAGCTTGGCCACCAACAATGAGGACGTGGCTCAATCGCACGAGTTTCTTGGGCTCGCGCTCGAAGTCGAAGGAAAGCTCGCCGAAGCCGCGACCGAAGATCGCGATGAACTGGAGATCGATCGAAAGCTCTTTGGGGAAGAACATCCGCAGGTGGCCGTTTCCCTCAACAACCTCGCCTCCGCTTTGGAAAAGCAAGGGAAGCTGGCGGAGGCCGACCGATCCGCGTCGGAGGCGCTGGCGATTCGGCGGAAACTTTTCGGCGAGAACAACCAATCCACCGCCGAGTCGCTCCGGCAATTAGGAGGCATTCGCCGCCTCCAAGGCAAACTGCCGGAGTCGGAATCCTTGATGCGCGAAC
>JBEKFT010000292.1:0-3487 GCA_050013175.1 Verrucomicrobiota bacterium | reverse complement strand
CCGTCACCCTGGTTGAAAGGAAACCCGTCGAGCAGGAATTCCACTCCCAGGGGCTCGTCCTCGGAAAGAATCCCCGAACCGCGAATGGAAACCTTGCTGACCTCCATGCCGTTCTCCGACTGCAAGGTCACCCCCGGCACGCCCTGGAGCAAATCCTGAAAATTGGAAGCCCGCCCCCGGTCCATCTCGGCGGTTCCCCTGACGGTGAAGCCGCCGGGCACCTGCTCTTTCTGCCCCTCGGCCTGCTCCAAAGTCGGAGAGACGAGAGATCCCCGCAGGGTATGGCCAACCACCGTGATTTCCGGCAGCACCGTCGGCGCGTTCGTGGATGGAACCTCGGCGGATCTCGAGAGGCCGGCTCCGAGCAAACAGCCGCCTAGCACGAGGCGCGAAGCATATCGATGGATCCCGGTCATGGGTCGATCGACAGACTAGTGTTTGAATTTCGCCCGGTCAATTCACACCCGCGAGGCACTGCCTCGTTGCGCGCGAGACGCGCCGCCATTAGACTGCGCCGAAGAGAAGCGACGCTGCTGTCAACTGATGGAACTCATTTTCCAACTGCGCTTTCACACGACGTTCGGACAGTCCCTGTTCTTGGACGCCGGGCATCCGTCACCCGGCGACGCTGGACCCGGGAGAACCTTCCCCCTGGAATATCTGAACCCGGATTTCTGGCAGACCATCGTCGGGGTGGACGCAGCCGCGCCGGCCAATGTCTGGATCGCCTACCACTATGTCCTGCGCAACACCGACGGCTCCATCATCCAGGATTGGGACCATGGCGGCGTCATCGAGCCGGCGGATTTTGAGAACAAGGAACTGCTGGTTGTGGATTCGTGGAATCACGCGGGCTTTTACGAGAATGCCTTTTATACCGAGCCCTTCAGCCAGGTGTTATTGAAGGCCAACCAGGCCGAAGTGCGGTCCCCTGCCCCGCCCGCGCCGACCCACACGTTCAAGGTGAAGGCACCCCTGCTGGGAAAGGCCCAGACCCTCTGTCTCCTGGGTGAGGGCGCCGCCCTCGGCAACTGGCGCACGGACAGGCCGCTTCTCCTGAACCGGCATGCCGGGGAGAAGTTTCTCCGCGCGAAACTGGACCTCTCCGGCCAATCCTTCCCCTTCGCCTACAAATACGGAGTGTACGATCTGGGCCGGCGGACGCTGGTCCGCTACGAGGACGGACCTAACAGGGTACTGCACAACACCATCGCCCCGGGCCGGCACACCCTTGTGAACGACGGATTCGTCGTGCTGCCGGCGAACACCTGGAAAGGCGCGGGCGTCGCGATCCCGATGTTCAGCCTGCGCAGCGGGAAGAGTTTCGGCATCGGGGAATTCTCCGATCTCAAACCGCTGGCCGATTGGGGCAGGCAGGTGGGATTGCAACTGATCCAGGTCCTGCCGATCAACGACACCACCGCCACCCATTCGTGGATGGACTCCTATCCGTATGCGGCGATTTCCGCCTTCGCCCTGCACCCGATCTATCTCAATCTCGATCGGCTGGCCGCAGGCCCCAACAAACGCCTGTTGCGAGAACTGGAGCCGGAACGGCGACGATTGAATTCCCTCGACGCCGTGGATTATGCCGCCGTCGCCAAGGCCAAGTTCGATTTCATCAAACGGATTTTTCCCTCGCAGAAACAGAAGACGTTCGAGAGCGACGAGTATCGGCTGTTTTTCGCGGGCAACCGGCATTGGCTCGAGCCCTATGCCGCGTTTTGCCATCTGCGGGACCACTACAACACGCCGGACTTCAACCAATGGCCGGCCTGCCGCCGGTATCGGGCGGAGGAGATCGCCGCGTTGAGGGCAGAGGATCCGGCGGCGGCCGACGACATCGCGTTGAACTATTTCATCCAATATCACCTCCACGTCCAGTTGCGGGAAGCGGTGGAGTATGTTCGCGACCAGGGCCTCATTCTTAAAGGCGACATTCCCATCGGCGTCTGTCGCGATGGCACCGATGTCTGGGAGCAGCCCGAGTTCTATCACCTGGACGTCCAGGCGGGGGCGCCGCCCGATGCGTTTGTGGCCAGGGGCCAGAACTGGGGGTTTCCCACCTACAACTGGCCGCGCATGAAACAGGACGGCTTCGCCTGGTGGAAGCGGCGCTTCGAGCAGATGGGATGTTATTTCGATGCGTTTCGCATGGATCATATCCTGGGGTTTTTCCGCATTTGGAGCATTCCAGCGGATGCCGTGGAAGGCATCCTGGGCCGTTTCGTGCCGGCGATTCCGGTGGAGGCCGGCGAGTTCAGCCGCCGGGGCATCGGGTTCGATCGCGACCGGTTCACGCGGCCGTATATCACCGACGCGGTATTGAGGGATGTTTTTGGCCGGGATTGCGAGGCGGTGAAGCGCGAGTTCCTGGCCGGGGACGGCATGGGGAGTTACTCCCTGAAACCCGGGGTTGCAACACAACGCCGGGTCGAGCGCCGCTTCGCCGGACGGGAAGACACGGAACGCAATGCGAGGATCAAAGCCGGCCTGTATGATTTGATCAGCAACGTGATCCTGTTCGAGGACGAAGGCCCGCCGGGACAGCGCTTTCATTTCCGATTTGCGATGGAGGACACCTCCTCCTTCCGGAACCTGCCGCCTTACGCGCAGGCGGGACTCAGGGAATTGTATGTGGATTATTTCTTTCGCCGACAGGACGGCCTTTGGAGGAACGAAGCCATGCAAAAGCTTCCGGCGTTGAAACGTGTCACCCGCATGCTCGTCTGCGGCGAGGACCTGGGGATGGTGCCGGACTGCGTGCCGGAGGTGATGAAGCAACTGGGTTTGTTGAGCCTCGAAGTTCAGCGCATGCCCAAGGAACTTCACCGCGATTTCTCCCGCCCCCAGGACGCGCCCTACCTGAGCGTGGTCACGCCTTCGACTCACGATATGAGCACCATTCGCGGCTGGTGGGAGGAAGACCGCAGTCGCACGCAAACATTCTTCAACCGCGAACTGGGCCAGGCCGGCCCGGCGCCGGCGCATTGCGAGCCGTGGATCAACAAGGCCGTCGTGGTTCAACACCTCCATTCGCCCGCCATGTGGAGCATCTTCCAGTGGCAGGATTTGCTCGGGATGGACGCAAGTTTGCGGCGGGCGGATTTCGCGGCCGAGCGGATCAACGTGCCCGGCAACCCGGGGAACCACTGGCGGTATCGCATGCACCTGTCGCTGGAAGATTTGGGCCGGGCAACCACCTTCAACCGGGAACTGAAGGAAACCATCCGCCAAAGCGGCAGATAACGGTTCGCCGCGGCATTGGGCGCGCTTACCCGCCCGCAAGAACCGGTCGAAAGTTCGCCTCGATCAGGATGCGCGCCACCTCCGCCCGCTTGTCTCCCTGAATCTCGATCTGCCCCCCTTTCACCGTCCCGCCCGTCCCACACGCCTTCTGCATCGCTTTGGCCAGTTGCTCCTTCTCCGCCAGCCCAATGCCGACAAAACCCCGCACGACCGTCACGGTCTTGCCACCCCGCCCGGC
>JBEKFT010000291.1:0-3489 GCA_050013175.1 Verrucomicrobiota bacterium | reverse complement strand
AGCAGCAGATCATCAAGGACGGTGTCATTCCGGCGCATTACGTTTTGTCCGGGAAACATTTCCGGCGCGAGTTCGTGAATTTTGAAGTGCCCAAGGACATTTACATCCATATCTGCGGCACGGATTTGATTCGCAATGAAAAAGGCGAATACATGGTGCTGGAGGACAACGGGCGTTGTCCGAGCGGGGTGAGTTATGTGCTGGAAAACCGCCGGGCGATGAAGCGGGCTTTCCACGGGATGTTCGAGAGCATCGGCGTGCAACCGGTGGATCAATACCCGCAGGAACTGCTGAAAATGCTTCAATACATCGCGCCGCCGGGCGTCGCGTATCCGCGAGTGGTGGTGTTGACGCCGGGCGCCTGCAATAGCGCCTACTTCGAGCACACGTATCTCGCGCGGCAGATGGGAATCGAAATCGCCGAGGGCCGCGACCTGTTCGTGCGGGACGAGCACGTGTTCATGCGCACAACCAAGGGGCTCCAACCGGTCCACGTTATTTACCGGCGGCTGGATGATGATTTCCTCGACCCGACGGTTTTCCGCCGCGACTCGATGCTGGGGGTGCCGGGGCTGGTCAGCGCCTACCGCGCCGGCAACGTGTCGCTGGCCAATTCCATCGGCACAGGCATCGCCGACGACAAGGTGATGTATTATTTCGTGCCGCGGATGATCGAGTATTACCTGGATCAAAAGCCGATCATCCCGAACGTCCCCACGTACCTGGCGAGCGAGGAGGCGGATTTGAAATACATCCTCGCCAATCTCGACCAGCTCGTCGTGAAAGCGGCCAACGAATCCGGCGGCTACGGCATGTTGATGGGACCCAAGGCATCGCGCGCCGAGATCGAGGACTTCCGCAAACGCATCGAGGCTGAGCCGCGCAATTACATCGCGCAACCGATGATTTCGCTGTCGTGCCACCCGACGTTTGTCGAAGGCGGATTCGAGGGGCGGCACGTTGATCTGCGGCCGTTCATTCTTTACGGCGAGAAAGTGGTGATTGTGCCCGGCGGACTGACGCGCGTGGCGCTGCGGAAAGGTTCGCTCGTCGTGAATTCATCGCAAGGCGGCGGCAGCAAGGACACCTGGGTGCTTTATGGAGATGAATAAGAAAATCCGAAGCCCGAAATCGGAAGTCCGAAGTCCAGACGCGGGGCGCAGAGCAACCGTTTCTTTCGGATTTCGATATTCGGCCTTCTTTCGGATTTCGGATTTCGATTTCCGGATTGGCACCCCATGTTGAGCCGCGTCGCCACCTCGCTTTACTGGATGTCGCGTTACATCGAACGCGCGGAGAACATCGCGCGCATCCTGGACGTGAACCTGCAACTCCTGCTCGATTACCGCAGTCTGAACGACGCGCATATGCGCGAGCACTGGCTGCCGATCATCCAAACAACCGGCGATCACGAGGCCTTCGTGGCACGGCATCAAAGCGCCAGCGCGGACGCCGTGGCGGAGTTCATGGTATTCGCGACGGACAACCCGAACTCGCTCGTCTCCTCCGTCTGCCAGGCGCGCGAAAACGCGCGGATGGTGCGCGACCAGATCGCCATCGAAAGCTGGGAGGAACTGAACCGGCTTTATCTCTTCGTCCAATCCCCGCAGGCGCGGCAGATGTGGCACGACAGCCCCACGGATTTTTTCAACGAGATCAAGGCCAGCTCGCTGCTGCTCATTGGACTGACTTACGCCACGCACATTCGCAACGAAGGCTGGTGGTTCAGCCAGGCCGGCAAGTTCATTGAACGCGCGGACAAGACCTCGCGCATTCTCGACATTCGCTGTCACAATCTGCCGGCGCGCGGCTTGCCGCAATCCGTCAGCCAGACCGAAGCTCTGGGCTGGACGGCCATTGTGCGTTCGTGCAGCGCCTGGGACGCCTACAAATCCATCTATGGCGGGGAGGTGCATCCGCGGCACGTGGCGGAATTTCTTCTGCTGAACGAGGATTTCCCGCGCTCAGTCCGGTTTTGTGTGGATGGACTCAACGACGCCCTCCGCCACATTTCCGGCGTGTCGGAAGGACGCTTCTCGAATGACGGCGAGAAGCTGGCGGGACGGCTCGTGGCCGAACTGCAATTCAGCACCATCGAGGAGATTTTTGAAAATGGCCTGCACGATTATCTCGATCAGATTCAGCTCAAACTCAACGCCATCGGCGAAGCGCTGTTCAACGCCTATATTTGCCACGCCTTTCTGCCCGGAGAAGACGGTGAAGCGCGTGTGCAGCAGGAAGAGCAGCAACAGCAAACAGCGCCCTGGCGCGGACAGTCCGGGTGAGTTTTTCGGCCCGCCCGGGCCTGCGCGTTTTGCCAACCATCGCCGCGATGAAATTTGAAATTCTCCACCGCACGCACTACGCGTATGCCTCGCCCGTGCGGGAGAGTTTCAATGAAGTCCGCCTGCAGCCCCTCTCCAACGAACACCAGACCGTGGAGTCGTTCCTGCTCAAAGTGCTTCCCACGGCGCGGCTGCGGCATTACCACGACTTTTACTCGAACTGCGTCCATCACTTTGAAATTTCCGGGCCGCACTCGGCGCTGAGCATTGACAGCCGGCTCGAAGTCACGACGCGGGCGAACCAATCGCTGCCGCTCGACGCCCGGCCCGCAAACATGGCGCGCCTGCCGGAGTCCCTCCAGCACGGACGCTGCTATGTCTTCCTTCAAGGCAGCCGGTACGTGGAACTCACGCCGGAAGCATGGCGGCTGGCCTTGGACGCAACGCAAGGCGAGGACGATGTCTGGCAGACCGCGTTGCGGTTGATGCGGTACGTGCATGGCACGCTGACGTATCAACCCAATTCCACCCACGTCCATACCCACATGCGCAACGTGCTGGCGCAGCGCAGCGGCGTTTGCCAGGACTTTGCACACGTGATGATCGGTCTCTGCCGTTCCTTGCGGATTCCCGCGCTTTACGTCAGCGGTTATCTGGCGACCCAGGCCGCCAGCGCCACCCATGCGTGGACGGAAGTCTTTGTGCCCGGCGCCGGCTGGCAGGCGCTGGATCCCACTCATAATTGCCAGCCGGATGAAACCTACGTGAAAATCGGCGTTGGCCGCGATTACACCGACGTGTCGCCCGTGAGCGGTACCTACAAGGGAACGACCGACCGAACCCTGTCAGTGGAAGTGAAGATCGAAAGGCGAGATTAGCCGGGGCGACAAGCGCACACGATCGCCCCGGCGTGCCGGTGGACCGCCCCTGCAAGCCGGAACACTACCGACATTGAAAGGCCGGGAAGGCATGTGACCTGACGGCAGATTGCATCAGATCACGACTCATGTGAGGGGTATGGTTTTGACAACCACACAAATCCGCGAACGGGAAGCAGATTTCCGCTGATGTCTTAGCCGTAACTATTCAGTTGCAGGGGAGCGCACGCGCCCTCGCGTGCAGTGGTTGGCGCCTCGCCAACCACTCTTGAGCCGTGCGGCCAGTCACCGTTTAGTGATTGGGTTGCGCCCTCCTCCGACCGGCG
>JBEKFT010000290.1:0-3500 GCA_050013175.1 Verrucomicrobiota bacterium | reverse complement strand
CCGCCAATCGATTTTTCCCAGTGGGGGCCGGTCACACGGAAGCCGCTGTCACCGTTGCGCCAGGTGATCGCCCGGCGCATGACGGAGAATTGGAACGCCATCCCTCATGTCACCCAGTTTGACGATGCCGATATCACCGGCCTCATCGCATTGCGGAAAAAGCACGTGGAAGCTTATGAACGGAAGGGCGCGCGCCTGACCCTGACGTCGTTTGTCCTCAAAGCGGTTGTGGATACCCTGCGCAAGCATCCGGTCTTCAACTCGAGCCTCGACGAAGCCGGCCAGGAGATCGTGTTCAAGGACTATTGGCACATCGGCGTCGCCGTGGACACCGAAGCCGGATTGATCGTCCCCGTCCTCCGGGACGCCGACAAAAAGAATCTGCTCGAGCTGTCGAAGGAGTTGGAACAGATCGCGGCCAGGGCCCGGGACCGGAAGGTGACGGCTGAAGAACTCAAAGGCGGTACCTTTACGATTTCAAACCAGGGTGGCATCGGCGGCGCGCACTTTACCCCGATCGTGAACCGGCCCGAGGTGGCCATCCTCGGT
Source organism: Verrucomicrobiota bacterium (assembly GCA_050013175.1). Classification (GTDB taxonomy): domain Bacteria; phylum Verrucomicrobiota; class Verrucomicrobiia; order Limisphaerales; family BOG-1460; genus BOG-1460. Next base: position 2,951 of record JBEKFT010000290.1, on the reverse strand, counting down.
CTGGGCCGCGGAGCTGTGAAGCCCGCGGTGCGCGGCCAGCGGGTCGAGCCTCGAACCCTGCTGCCTCTCGCGCTTTCGTACGATCATCGTGTGATTGACGGCGGAGCCGCGGCGCGATTCATCGTGGATTTGGTGGCGGCGATCGAGGGTTTTGAGGAAAAGGCTGTTGCAATTGAATCGTAATATGGAATCGACGCAAACCGAAATCGTAGTGGTCGGCGCGGGGCCGGGCGGCTATGCCGCCGCCTTTTACGCCGCCGACCTTGGCAAGAAAGTCATCCTGGTCGAGCAGGATAAATCCCTGGGCGGCGTCTGCCTCAATCGCGGATGCATCCCTTCCAAGGCGCTCCTGCACGCCACCCACGCCCTCGCCGTGGCAAGGGAATCACAACATCGCGGGATCACTTTCGCCGCCCCGACCGTCGATCTGGGGGCGTTGCGCGCCTGGAAGAATTCCATCCTCGTCAAGCTCTCCAGCGGCGTGGCGCAGTTGGCGAAAAGCCGCGGAGTCGAGGTCTGGAATGGACGCGGACACTTCGAGGGTTCCTCCAAACTGCGTGTCGAGACGGATCAAGGCCAGAAATTCATCCAGTTCCAGCAGGCCATCGTCGCCGTCGGCTCGAAATCGGCAATGCCCAAAGCGTTCGATCTGGGCAACCCGCGGGTGATGACTTCGTGCGAAGCCCTGGAAGTCGAGGAAATCCCCGAACGGCTGCTGGTCGTCGGCGGCGGCTACATCGGGATGGAACTCGGCACGGTCTATGCCACGCTCGGCAGCAAGGTGACGTTGATCGAGGCGCTGGATGGAATTCTGCTGGGCGCCGATCCCGACCTGGCCCGGCCCGTGATGGCTTACGCCAAACGAAGCTTCAGCGAAATCCGGCTCGGCACGAAAGTCGGCAAAATGGCCACTCACGGCAAGCAAATCAAGGTGGAGATGGAAGGGGGCGGACGCAAGACGGAGGAGTCTTACGACCGCGTGCTCGTTGCCGTCGGACGCGTTCCCAATTGCCGCGATCTCGGCCTGGAAAACACAAAAGTTGTCACGGACGAGAAGGGTTTTATCAAGGTCAACGAAAAGCAACAGACGGACGATCCGGCGATTTATGCCGTCGGCGACGTCGCCGGCGGCGTCCTGCTGGCGCACAAGGCCTCGCGCGAGGCGCGGGTGGCGGTCGAGGTCATCCTCGGCCAGGACACCGTGTTTTCGGACGTCGTGATCCCTGCGGTCGTGTTCACCGATCCGGAAGTCGCGTGGTGCGGCCTGACCGAGGCGGAGGCGAAGCAGAAGGGCCGCCACGTCGAGGTCGCGAAATTCCCCTGGACCGCTTCCGGGCGTGCCTTGTCATTCGATCGAACGGACGGATTGACGAAGCTGATCATCGATCCGGAAACCGAGCGGATTCTGGGTGTGGGCATTGTGGGATCGGGGGCCGGTGAACTGATTTCCGAAGGCGTGCTGGCGGTGGAGATGGGGGCCACGGCGAAGGATCTGGCGCTGTCGGTGCATCCGCATCCGACACTTTCCGAGACGCTGATGGAGGCTGCGGAGGCGTTTTACGGCCATGCGACCCACACCTTCGCGCGCAAGAAGGCCGCGGGGTCCCAGGTTTCATCGGCCAAACCCACGGCCAAGTCGTGACGGGGTCGGGACGGCCTCGTCCCCATTCAGGTTACAGAAGCTCAATGGAGCGCGGGGACGAGGCCATCCCTGGTGTCGCTTTGGTTTTGGAAGCTGACTGGCGACGAGCCGTCGCCGCCCCGAAGGAATTCGCCCTGGAGCAAACCGTGGCCTGGAAGTTTAAGATTGTTTAGAGATGGTTCGGCCCGCATACTGCCATTCTTGCCGGAGTGATCCGGCGGAGTGGTTCGGGGCGTAGCGTAGCCTGGCTAGCGCGCTTGCTTGGGGTGTAGAAAATGACCTTTTCCTATGACTGACTGCTTTTGACCGCCATTGCAAAACAACTGTCGTTATTGACGATTGTCAATTTTTCCTTTTGCTATGCTTGGCGGTGATTTGCTCGGAAAATGGCAAACAGTATCAAATTGCAGTATCAGATTTTCGGCTCCTGAACCACATCAAACGCCCATTCCGTAACCGTGTTTTTGCTGGTGGCCGTGAGTGATCGTCTGCTGTTGGGAAACTTCCTGCGTCGTGAGTTTGTGAATGAACGCATCCGCCACTCGGCTCATGTCCTGTCCGGGATACTTCTCAGCCAAGAATTCTTTGACCTGTGCCGCCGTGTCCTCCGTCCAAACCTGTAGTGCCTGCCGCTGATCGTGCGTGAACCTTTTCAGCACTTCCACAGCGTTGTGTCCTCGGGTCCAGATTTCATTTCTGCCATTGGCGGGAAAATGTTCCACAACCGCGTATTCCGTTCCGGTGGGTGTCGAACGATGGCAGACAAAGAGATGGTCAAAGAGGTCAACACTCTTGTGCCATTGCGCGCCGTCGTCGGTTTGGATTGAATTTCCCGGCGATACGGGTCTGGATGCTGCCATGTTCGCGGCCAGGGCCGTTTTGGACAGGTCTCCTTCGAGTTGGCTGATGGCACCCCGACTGATGGGGAATTGCTTCAGGTGTTCGGCGAAATGCCGCACGGCCTGCACATGGGCCTGGTCCTCGATCTCGGTTGGACGCCGATTTATGAAAGGATCGTCGTTCATGGCATCCTCATTCGGTTCTTAACAGTTTCAGCAATTCCTCGCGCGGCACGAGCAGTTTGCCGCGCAATGCCCGGCACACTTTGAGTTTACCACGTTGGATCAGTCGGTAAACGCTGAAATAATTCACACCGAGCATATCGGCGGCTTCCTGCACTGAATAGGCCAACCGCTCGCGCGGCGGGGTGGAGGTAGGGGGTGGCGGTTCTTCGGTTTTTGGGATGGTATCCATGATTTGACCTCCGGGTTAGGCAGACAGGGAACGCGGAAGAAAGTGTTCTGGAATC
>JBEKFT010000289.1:0-3514 GCA_050013175.1 Verrucomicrobiota bacterium | reverse complement strand
AAAGTCTCCGTGGAGTGGCGGCTGTCGCCGGTTTCCTGTGGTCCGGCCGGCTGGTTGGGATCCTGGACATTCATGGTGCAAACATTTCCTCTGAGGATTGCCCCACCGTGTGACGATGCCGCGTCGCAACCGTTACAATCGCGTGATTCCTGGAGCCGTGCGCGAATCCGGCGGAACCGGCGCGGAATTGGGACGGAGTCCCTGCGTCAGCGCGCCTCCTTAGCCGTCTCTATGCAGTTGGAATTGGGGAGCACACGCGTCCTCGCGTGTTCCGACCGGCGTCTCGCCGGTCGGAGGAAGGCCTAACGCAATCACTAAGCCGTGACTGGCCGCACAGCTCAAAAGTGTTTGGCGAGACGCCAAACACTGCACGCGAGGACGCGTGCGCTCCCCCGCGACTGAATAGATACGGCTTAGCGTGAACCGAGCTTCCGCAGCCGCCGTTGTGAAACGGCGGAGATCGCCACTGCGGGACGGGTCCGCCAATTCACTTGTGAGCGGTGTCCAAACGCCACGGACAGAGGCTTTCCGCGGTTGAATCCGGAGCATTTTTGTCGTGCGCTTTTGGCCCTGTCAGCTAGAACTACCGCGCTATGTTTTCGCTGCAACGATTGCTCGGCAAAGAGGACATGTTTTTTGGCCTGCTGGAAGCCAGCGCGCAGGAGGCGCACACCAGCGTGCAGGCCCTGGTGAAGCTCAGCAAGGCGCTCGACAAACCCGTCGAGATCGAGGAATTCTCCCGCTCCCGGCGCAAGGACAAGGAAATCACCACGACCATCCGCAACGCGCTTTACACCACTTTTGTCACGGCCCTGGAACGCGAGGACATCGAAAGCCTCTGCAATGCGCTCTATCGCATCCCGAAGACCGTGGAAAAATTCGGCGAACGCATCGTGCTCAGGCCCGAACTGATTCGCGGCGTGGATTTTTCGAAGCAGACCGACCTGCTGGACAAGGCCACCGATTGCGTTCTCCAAATGGTCCGCAGCCTGCGCAAGGGGGTCAACCTCGAAGAAATCAAGGCGCTGAACGACAAACTCCAGCAGGTCGAGGGTGAAGCGGACAAGGCCATCCTGGACCTCTATAGCGACCTGTTCAGCGGCAGGCACGACCCCCTCAAGGTCATCATGCTGAAGGATCTTTACGAACTGCTCGAAAAGGTCATCGACCGCTGCCGCGACGCGGGCAACGTCATCTCTCAAATTGTGCTGAAGAATTCCTGAGGCGCCATGATACTGGTTTTGACCGTTATCCTGGTGGCGTTGGTTTTCACGTACACGAACGGCTTTCACGACACGGCCAACTCGATCGCCACCGTCGTCGGAACGAAGGTGTTGACGCCGCGACAGGCCATTCTGCTGGCCACAGTCACAAACCTGCTCGGCGCGATGAGCGGCGCAGCCGTGGCCATCACCATCGCTTCGGGTCTCGTCAACGCCGATGCCATACCTGCTGCCGCCGCCTCCCAGATGCTGATCTGCGCGCTGGCCGCCGCGATCGTCTGGAACCTCGTCACCTGGTACGTCGGATTGCCCTCCAGTTCCAGCCATGCGCTGATTGGCGGGTTGTGCGGTGCGGCTCTGGCAACCGCCCACAATGACTGGCATGTGGTTATTTGGAACCAAATGCCCAAAGCCGGCAAACACGCGTGGGAAGGCGGAGGGCTTCTTTTCAAAGTCGTCATTCCCATGGTCGTCTCGCCCATCCTGGGCCTGGTGATCGCGTTTTTGATCATGGCCGTCCTGTACCTCGTCCTGCGCGGCTGGCGTCCGCTCACCGTCACCCGGACCTTCGGCAAATTGCAGCTCGTGAGTTCGGCTTACATGGGTTTCAGCCATGGAACCAACGACGCGCAAAAGACCATGGGCATCATCTCGCTGGCGCTCGTGGCAGCGACCCGGAACGGGGTTTTCGATCATTTGCCCGGGTGGCTGGAATTCTTGCGGACACCGGAAGCGGCGGATCCCCAAAGCCAGCATATCGCTCTTTGGATCAAAATTCTTTGCGCCATCACGATGGGCGCCGGAACCGCCGTCGGCGGGTGGCGCGTGATTAAAACACTCGGCCACAAACTGGTCCGGCTGCAACCGGTCCACGGCTTTGCCGCCGAAACGGCCGCCGCAAGCGTCCTCCTGGGAACCGCCCTGCTTGGCATGCCCGTTTCGACCACGCACGTCCTCACTTCCGCCATCATCGGAGTGGGGGCGGCAAAACGCTGGAGCGCGCTCAAATGGAGCCTCGCCGAAAAGATTGTCTGGGCCTGGGTGTTCACCCTGCCGGCGAGCGGCGCGCTCGCTTACGGCCTCGTTTGGTCGCTCCAATCCGCGGGCTGGACGTTTTAAGACGCGCCGGCGAGGCCGGAGTCCCGTCCGCAGAAAGCCGGCGGGTTCATCCTTTCCGATGCACCCCATTTTCGTTAAGGTTTCTCCCGCCCTATGCCTGAAACACTTCTGAACTACGCATGGTCGCTGCCCTGCGGTGTTTCCTTCACGGAAAATGTCGATGTGGAGGATGGGAGAATCGCAAGCGATTCCTTCGAGAAGCGGCTGAACATGATGGTTCGCGACGCGCGGATCGATGGGGGGTTGCTCGCCCGTCAGCGACGCGCCGATCTCGCCGGAACCGAGCCGGGTTTCCTGGCCGGGCATCGAAAGTAAGCGGAGCACCGCGACATGGACGCATCACCGGCCAAGCCGTCGTCGAAGGATCGATCGCCGCAGGAGCGCGCGCCGGACTTCCGCTCCTATCTGCCGGACGCGGTCTGGCGTCCCGCATTCCTCTGTCTGGCGCTGGGTGCGGCCACGTTGATGGTCTTTTGGCCGGTCGTGCATTGCGGCTTCGTGACCTATGACGATCCCGCCTATTTCACCGGGAATTCGCATATCCTGAACGGCCTGACCCTGGACGGCGTCTCCTGGGCGTTCCGCACGGGCTTGATGGGGAACTGGCATCCGGTGCTTTGGTTGTCCTACATGCTGGACGTGCACTGTTTCGGCATGGGACCCGCCGGACCGCATTTTACAAACCTGGCGTTTCATGCCGCGAACGCGATCCTGCTTTTTCTGCTGCTCGACAGACTGACCGGGGCGCGCCGGCGCAGTTTGCTGGTGGCCGCCCTGTTCGCCCTGCACCCGCTGCGGGTCGAGTCGGTGGCCTGGGTTTCGGAACGCAAAGACGTGTTGAGCGGGTTCTTCGCCCTGACTGCGTTGCTGGCGTACGGGAGCTATGTCACGAAATCCAGAGCCCAAAGCCCAAAGTCCAAGCTCTTTTATGGTCTCTCCCTGTTGCTTTTCCTGCTGGGGCTGATGAGCAAGCCGATGCTCGTGACGCTCCCGTTCGTCCTGTTGTTGTTGGACTGCTGGCCGCTGCAACGGCTCACGGCGGCCAATTTCCGCACGGCGCTCCCCCGTCTCGTTCTGGAGAAAACCCCGTTTCTTGCGTGCGGCCTGATCGTTGGCGTCATTACGTTCGTGGTGCACAAGCGGTTGGGAGCCTTGACACCGCTTTCCGCTTC
>JBEKFT010000288.1:0-3515 GCA_050013175.1 Verrucomicrobiota bacterium | reverse complement strand
AGAAGATCGACGCCTCGAACAACTAGAGATGATGGCGCTTTGAGCGCCTCACGATAACAAACAACCGCTTTGAGCGGTTCACGCTATCTCAAGCCTCCGGCTTTGCCGGAGGTCGCTGACTCGCGGCCAGTCAAAGCGTGTCCTCGGGTGGCACAACGGGCAGCGGGGCGGAAGCGAAGCAAAACACTGTTAACATTGGTGAAAGTCACGTGCTGACGCTGCCTGTCGCAAAGTGTCAAAATGGAGTGAATGGCGGGAGCGGCGGGACTCGAACCCGTAACCTCTGCCGTGACAGGGCAGCGCTCTAACCAATTGAGCTACGCCCCCGCATTGGGGCACGAGAACGTAAGAAAACGGGCCGCGGGCGTCAAGCCGAAGCCCGAAAAAGAAATTCGGGCAGCAGACGCCAAGGAGGTGGGGGTGGGGAACCCCGCTGAAGAAACGTACTGCCACCCGAACACCTCAAATTTTATTCCCCGCACCGGTTTTGTCAACTGGTTATCGCGTTAATAGGCATTCGACCGCTGAATGACGACTATCGACTGCACTGGTTGCCCGGGCGTTCTGGCGTTGCAAACGGGCGCGCGGCTCCTTACATTGGCTTGCCCCGCGTCCACCCGGCGCCGGCAAAGCCATGGCCGAATACAAAGTCAAATTCGAGGTTTTTGAAGGCCCGCTCGATCTGCTCCTCTATCTCATCCGGAAGGAGGAAGTGGACATTTACGAAGTCAACCTCACCCGCCTCGCCACCCAGTTCATCGAATACATCGATACTATGCGGACGCTGGATCTCGAGGTTGCGGGCGAGTTCCTCGTCATGGCGGCGACGCTGGTGCACATCAAGAGCCGCGAGCTGCTGCCCGTCGATCAGCAGGCGCAGGTGGAAGACGAGGAGGAAGGGGACGACCCGCGGTGGGAACTCATCCGGCAGCTCGTGGAATACAAAAAGTTCAAGGACGCCGCAGCCCGGCTGCAGGGGCTCGAAGAGCAGCAGGAAAATGTCTTCCCGCGCCGGCCGGGCAGGCTGGAACTCGAGCCGGCCACGCCGCCGCCTCGCCCGCAGGTGTCCCTCTTCGACCTGGTGAACGCCGTCAACGCGGTGTTGCACCGCCTCGGCGGGCGGGAGGAAGCGGGTGAGATTTTCGAGGACAAATGGACCGTCAGCGAAAAGATCGAGCACCTGATGCGTCTGGTCGCGGATCGGGCGCCCTTGAAATTCTCCGAATTGTTCGAAGGCGCGAGCAGCCGTTCGGAGGTCGTCTGCACGTTTCTGGCCCTGCTGGAACTGATCCGCATGAGGCAGCTCGTCTGTTCCCAGTCCGAAGCGTTCGGCGAAATCGAGGTCAGCCGTGCGCCTGCCGCCGCCGCCGCCATGCCGGCGGCCGAGCCCGCCCCCGTCGAAACCCGTGCGCAACCGCACATCATCAATCCCCAATCTGTTTAGCATGGAGCTGAAATTCATTCTGGAATCGCTGTTGTTTTCCGCGCAAAAGCCGCTGAGCGTGGCGGAGCTTCGCGACGTGCTGGCCGCCGCCGGGGCGCAGGAGAATTCTGACGCCTCGGTCAAGGCGTTCAAGAAGGCAAGAGAAAGCGAGCTGGCCGCCGCGCTCGAGCAACTGGCAAAGGACCACGAGCAGGCCCAGCGCAGTTACCGCCTGGTCTGCGTCGCCGGTGCCTGGCAGTTCGTCACCCAACCGGAATACGCGGCCTGGCTCCGCGCGCTGGTCGGGGTGAAAGCCCGCCCGCCCCGCCTCTCGCAACCCGCGCTTGAAACGCTGGCGATCGTCGCCTACCGGCAGCCGGTCACCCGCGCCGAAGTCGAGCAGATCCGAGGCGTGAACGTGGACGGCGTCCTGCAAACGCTCCTGGAACGCGGCCTGGTCGAGCAGGTCGGCCGCGCGGAAGTGCTCGGCCGCCCGATGACCTACGGCACGACCGGGCTGTTCCTCGAATATTTCGGCCTGCGCAGCCTGGAAGACCTGCCGGCGGGGGATGAACTGAGAAAAATTGTCCTCGAACGCCCCCCGTCACCTGTCACCCTGGATCCCGGGCTGGCCACCCCGCCGCCGGAGCAACTGCAATTGAACGAGGAGGGCGAAATGCAGAAGGCGGAAAGCGGAACACCCCCGGTCTGATCATCTGCTCCCACCATGAACATTCCCGAACATCGCAAGGCCATCGACCGGCTGGACGCGCACGTCGTCAAGCTGCTCAACGAACGCACGAAACACATCCTGGCAATCGGCGAGATCAAGCGCAAGGCCGGCGAAGAAATCTATGCGCCGCACCGCGAGCGGGCCGTCCTGCACCGCGTCCGCAAGCTCAACGAAGGGCCGATGACCAACGAATCGCTGGATGCGATTTACCGGGAAATCATGTCCAGCGCGCTGTCGCTGGAAAAATCGCTGGCCATCGCCTATCTCGGGCCGGAGGCCACCTTCACGCATCAGGCCGCGATCCGACGGTTTGGCTCGAGCCTCCGATATTCGCCCCAGAAAACCATTGCCGACGTCTTCGCGGAGGTCAGCAAGCACCGCGCGGATTACGGCGTGGAGCCGGTCGAGAATACCACCGAGGGCGTCGTCACACACACGCTCGACATGTTCATGGACAGCGACCTGAAAATCGTGGCGCAGATCATTTTGCCCGTTCAACAGTGCCTGCTCAGCAACTCGCGCCGCTCGCAGATCAAAAAGCTCTTCGCCCATCCGCAGTCGCTCGCGCAATGCCGCGGCTGGATCCAAAACAACCTGCCGCGCGTCGAAATCCTCGAAACCTCCTCGAACGCCCGCTCCGCCGAGCTGGCGGCCAAGGAAAGAAACACGGGCGCCGTCGCCGGTCTCCTGGCAGCCGAGAAATACGGCCTGTCGGTGCTCGAGCAGGACATCCAGGACAACGCCGCGAACGCCACGCGCTTTCTGGTGCTCGGACGCCAGTGCAGCCCTCCCACCGGCAACGACCGGACCAGCCTCATGGTGAGCATCATGGACAAAGTCGGCGCGCTCCACCATGCGCTCGCCGCCTTCCGCCGCAGCCGCATCAACCTGACAAAAATCGAGTCGCGCCCCAGCAAACGCAAGGCCTGGGAATATTTCTTTTTCATCGATTGCGACGGCCACCAGCTTGACCGCAAGGTCGCCAGGACGATCGGGTTGCTGGAGCAGGAGTGCAGCTTCGTCAAAGTGCTCGGGTCGTATCCGAAGGCCGATTAACTCCGTCCTGGGAACCTCAATCGTTGCGTGCGGCTCGATGCCTTTTGCGGGGTGCATCCTGACACTGCCCCCGATTGTAAACAGGCCGATCAGCGTTTACGCCGCTTCATCGTTCGGAAGCCCACAGGTCAATCGTTTCGTCTCTGCCCGTTCGGACACTGAGGCGGCCTGAAGCCGTATCTATTCAGTCGCAGGGGAGCGCACGCGCCCTCGCGTGCCGTGGTGGGCGCCTCGCCAACCACTTTTGAGCCGTGCGGCCAGTCACCGTTGAGTGATTGGGTTGCGCCCCCTCCGACCGGCGAG
>JBEKFT010000287.1:0-3517 GCA_050013175.1 Verrucomicrobiota bacterium | reverse complement strand
GACCGGAAGGCTGCGGAGGGGGTGCCAGGGTTTGATTTGCCTTGAATACCGAGAATCTCAAGTTGCCCAAGCGGTTTCTATGCAGTTGGAATTGGGGAGCACACGCGTCCTCGCGTGTTCCGACCGGCGTCTCGCCGGTCGGAAGCGGTGACCGGCCGCACAGCTCAAAAGTGTCTGGCGGGACGCCAAACACTGCACGCGAGGACGCGTGCGCTCCCCTGCGACTGTCGAGATAAATTCCTGATGCTGCGCTGCTGTGAACGAGATTCGCAATCGGCGTTTTTTGCCGTTGTGTTTTTTTCTGTTTCGCTCGTTTTCTTTCGAGCAATATGGATGAGTCGAATCCGTGTTTTTAAAGCACTCGATTTCAGACAATCACGCACGGCTTCCGAGGTCCCGTAGCTCAGTGGTCGGAGCAGGCGACTCATAACCCGAGAACACTTTCCTCACATTTCTTCATACCTCTGATTTCGTCGCATCAGGTGAAGGGCACATAAACCAAAAGCCTGAATATCCTTACCCGCGCACACATCCGGCCCGACTGAGAGATTCATATTCTGGGGAGCGCACCCGCCTCGGGTGCGGTGGTGGGCACCCTCGCCCACCACTTGGAGCCTCGGAGCCAGTTGCACCATTCAGTTCGTGCTGCTGCGATCGAACCGACCGGCGAAGGCGCCGGTCGGAACACGCGCGGGCGCCTGTTCTCCCCCTTTTCAACTGAATCGTTCCGGTTAATTGGTGGGCCTGCTCGGACTCGAACCGAGAACCAAAGCATTATGAGTGCTCTGCTCTAACCAATTGAGCTACAGGCCCGCCGCGTTATGTTTGCAGAAGCAAGGGCGACTTTCAATAGCAGAGCAGAAAAGTTGGCGAGTTCGAAGAAGTCCGCGCCGCCGTGGCGAAATGGCCGGATTACGCGGAGCAGGCGCAAGCGATGAGCGCTTGGCGCCGGCAAATCCAGCGCCGCCATCGGCTGGAGTTTCCGCGCGCGCGACCACAACGCGGGCCTCGATGGGCTTCAGACAAAGAGAGTCGAGCTTGCTTGCTTCCGGGCAATTCTCTGCCAATTTAGGCGGATATGGGAATGGGAAACGCGGCGATTGCCCGGTCGCTCACCGCCGGTTTGGCGGCAGCTCTGTTGTTTTCAGCGGGTTGCAGGATGAAGCCAGCCCCGCCGCCGCCGCCTTTGAAAGCGGAGGTCATCACGGTCGTCCCGCAGGATGTGCCCATCTACGGGGAATGGATCGGCACGATGGAGGGTTACGTCACGGCGCAAATCCGGGCGCAGGTTTCGGGCTATTTAATGACGCAACATTACGAGGAGGGCAGCGTTGTCAAACAAGGGGATTTGCTGTTTCAGATTGATCCGCGGCCGTTCCAGGCGGCTCTCGACCAGGCCAATGGCCGGCTGGCCCAGGACCAGGCCCAATACGGCAAGACGCAGTTGGACGTCAAACGCCTCACGCCGCTGGCGCCCGACGGCGCGGTGAGTCAACAAGAATTGGACGACGCCGTCCAGGCCAACCTCATGGCCGCCGCCGCCGTCCAGGCCGACCAGGCTGCGGTCGAAACCGCCGCCTTGAACCTCGGCTTCACCAAAATCACCTCGCCCATCGATGGCGTCGCGGGATTGGCCCAGGCGCAAATCGGCGACCTCGTGTCTCCGGGCGGTTCGGTCCTGACGGCGGTTTCGACGCTGGACCCGATGCGCGTTTATTTCAATGTCAGCGAACAATTTTACCTCGAGCACCGCCGGCAGTTCACGACGCCGGAAGAGCGCGCCCGGCAACAGGCGGGCCTGGAATTTCAACTGATTCTGGCGGATGGCACTGTTTACCCGTATCCGGGAAAGTTTTTCTTCGAGAATCGCCAGGTGGATATCAACACGGGGACAATTCAATTGGCGGCGCTGTTTCCGAACCCGCAATTGCTCTTGCGGCCGGGCGGATACGCCCGAGTCCGGACCAAGAGCGACACGGTCAAGGGCGCATTAGTCCTGCCGCAACGCGCCGTCTCCGAATTGCAGAGCTCGTACGAAGTGGCCGTGGTCGGTGTCAGCAACAAGGTTCACATCCAACCGGTGAAGGTGGGCGAACAGGTCGGCTCGCAATGGATCATCGAGAGCGGGTTGCACCCGAATGACCGGGTCGTGGCGGAAGGGATGCAGAAGGCCAAAGAGGGAATGGTGATCGACCCGCAGCCGTATCATCAGGAGATCCCGGCGACGTCGGGAGGGCCGTGGCAGACCAATCAACCGTCGGGCCAGCCTCCGTCGAGCAGTCACTGATGTATCGCTTCTTCATCAACCGGCCGATCGTCGCCATGGTCATCGCCATCCTGATGGTGTTGATCGGCGCGGTGTCCATGGTGTCGCTGCCAATCTCCCAATTCCCGGCCGTCGTGCCGCCGGAGATCCGCATCCAGACCACCTTCGTGGGCGCCGACGCGCAAACCCTGGAGCAATCGGTTGCCACTCCCATCGAAGAGCAAATGAGCGGGGTGGACAACATGAACTACATGTATTCCATCAACGCCAACAATGGCGTCATGCGCATGGTGGTGAATTTCGACGTCAAAACCGACCCGAACATCGATCAGGTGCTGGCCCAATTGCGCGAGGCGCAGGCAGCTTCGCAATTGCCCGCGCCCGTGCAGCAATATGGCGTGACCATCCTTAAATCACCGACGACGCCGATGCTGCTGGTGGCCTTGTATTCGCCGCAGGGAACCTACGACCAGACGTTCCTGGCCAATTACGCCTACATCAATCTTGTTGACCAGGTCACGCGCCTGAAGGGCATTTCGAACGTGAACGTTTTCGGCGCCGGCCAATATGCCATGCGCTTTTGGGTGAAGCCCGACCAGTTGGCCAAGCTCAACATCACGGCGAGCGAAATCATTTCCGCAATCAACAGCCAGAATACGGTCAATCCGGCCGGCCAGATTGGCGCGCCGCCGGCTCCGACCGGCCAGGAATACACCTACACCGCCATCGCCCAGGGGCGCCTGGTCACGGAAAAACAGTTTGGCGACATCATCATCCGCGAGAATCCGGATGGCTCGGTGGTGCGGCTCAAGGACGTGGCGCGCGTGGAACTGGGAGCGCAGATTTACAACATTGCCGGCCGGCTCAACGGCAAACCGGCGGCCGTGATGGCCATTTATCAATTGCCCGGCTCGAACGCGCTGGACGCCGCCAAAGGAGTCAAGGACCTGATGCAGCTACTGAAGAAGCGATTTCCGTTGGATCTGGATTACGCCGTTTCGCTTGACACGACGCTGGCCGTCAGCCGCGGCATCGTTGAAATCATGACGACGCTGTGGGAAGCCCTGCTGCTGGTGGTGCTCGTCGTCTATATTTTTCTGCAAGGATGGCGCGCCACGCTGATTCCGTTGCTGGCTGTGCCGGTGTCGCTGGTGGGCACCTTCACCCTCTTTCCGATATTTGGCTTTTCCATCAACACGCTGTCGCTCTTCGGCCTGGTGTTGGCGATCGGGTTGGTGGTGGATGACGCCA
>JBEKFT010000286.1:0-3520 GCA_050013175.1 Verrucomicrobiota bacterium | reverse complement strand
TCTTCGGCAGCAGATCGAAAAATGCATAGAAGAGAAACACAATGACCGAGAATGCCGCCACGAACCAGAAAGGCCGGCTGTGGAGCGGATCGTACAGAACGACGACGGCCGTCCCCAGAATGATGAAATTGGCCACCGTGTTGCCGACGAGGATCGTCCACAGAAAGTCCTCGGGATTCTCCAGGTAACCGTGGAGCAACTTGGCGGAATGTCGTCCGGCACGCATCTGTTGTCGGATGCGCAACCGGCTCAACGCAAACACGCCCGCCTCCATGCCGGAGAGCAGGAAGGAAAGCGCCAGGCATGCCGAAAATACCAGCCAGTTCAATGCTTCCGCGCCCATGTTCATGTGATCCGTTCCACCAGCACCTCGCGCACACGGCGGTCGTCGGCGACTTGCGCCGTCAGTTTCAGCCCGCCAAACGCCGCCGACTCGCCTGCGGCCGGCACCCGGCTGCACAAAGTCATGAGCAGCCCCCCCATCGTTTCAACTTCCGGCATGTCGCCCAGCGGCGGATATTCCCGGCGGAAATCATCCAGCCGCATCGTGCCGTTGACCCGCCAGCGCCCCGGTCCGAGTTGTTCCACCACGAAACCTTCCGATTCGACTTCGTCGCGGATCTTGCCGACGAGTTCCTCCAGGATATCCTCCGTCGTCACCAGCCCGGCAGTGCCGCCGAACTCATCCAGCACGATGGCCATGCCGCGCTGCTGGCGCTGCAGACTCTTCAACAACTGCAGCAGATTCATTGATTCAGGCACAAAAGAGGGGAACTCGATGGCATCGGCCAGATCGATTTGCGGATCCAGCAACAGGACGCGGGTGTTCAGGATGCCGACGATGGTGTCCAGGGTTTCGTCGTAAATTGGCAGGCGGCGGTGTTTGTATTTGCGCGCTGCGGCGATCATCTCATCGATTGACAAATCGTCGGATATGGCGGCCATCTGGGAGCGGGCTGTCATCACTTCCTTCGCCGTGCGCCGGTCGAGGGTGATGACCTGCAGAATGATTTCCTTTTCGGACTGGGCGAGTGTCCCCTGCTGATACGCCATTTCCAGCAACTCCTGGTATTCCTCGTCGGTCAAGCCCGGTGATGGCTGTGGGGGGCGCGGGACCAGGGAGGCAAGGATGGCCCTGTTGATTCCCTGCGCGGCGCCGCGCATCGGAAGGCTGAACTTTTCGAGGAACATCAGCGGGCGCGCGACGCGTATCGACCATTGCTCCGGCTTCCGCACCGCAAGTGTTTTGGGCAGGACTTCACATCCGAAAATAGTCAGCGCGAGCAGGCCGAGGATCGTCGGAATGGCGGGCCAGCGATCATGCAAGGCCATCCAAAAGGCGACTGCGAGCATCGCGGCACTCGCGAACGTGTTGCCCAACACCATGGTGGCGAGCAGATCCTGTGGATCCGCGAGCAGCCGCGCCACAATGCCTCCCGAGCGCGGGTCGTGGTCCGCCAATTGGCGCACCTGCCATTGGCTGAGGGAAAAGAGCGCCGTTTCCGCGAGCGCGAAAAAGAAGCTCGCCCCGGCGGAGACCAGAACTATCACGATAGCCGCTATCGCCCTCGGCCCCATGCGTGCAGCATGATGGAAATCGAGCCCAAAGGCAAAATGTAAAAACCGGCCGAAAAAAACAGCCTGTTGATTTTGCGGGATCCCTTTTCCGTTTTAGGGAGAAGCGGAATGCAACGGCTTCGATGAAATTGTCAATTATCCGGACCGGCCCCTTCGCTGGAGAGGGTTGCCGTCCGATTGCTCGATGCCGGTAGGGGCCATCATCACATCTTTGGCGCGGGAGTAATCCTGCCTCAATTCAGCGACACGCCGCGGCGGATGTAAGTCGGGACGTCGAGGTCTTCCCCTTTGTGGATCGTGGGCTCGCTTTTGTCGAAGCGGCCTTTGGAAATGATCTCCAGCGGCAACTGGCTCTGGCGCATCCTGGCGGCTGTTTTGCGGGGACGCGCGGCTCCCATCGCCTGTTTGGCCATGAGCTGTTCCATTTGTTCGGGTGGCATGGAGGGTGGCGGTGGAACGAAGCGGGAATGGGGCCGCGCGCCGCTCACGCGGTTCAGCAGTTGTTTATCCAGTTGATCGACAGGAGTTGCGGCCTCGGTCCGGGCCGCATCCCCGGGTCCCGCCTGGGCGGCGGACGACTCATTGTGCCGCGTCGCGATCAACGTGATCGCAAGGCGTTCGCGAAAATCCTCGTCGATCGCCGCGCCCATCATCACCTGCGCCCGGGGGCACTTGCTGTTGATGTGCTCCATGACGCGGCTCACCTCCACCATGGTCAGGTCCGGGCCGCCCACCATGCTGACCAGCACGGCGTCCGAGTCCGCGAGGGTTTTCCCGGCGTCGAGCATGGGATGGGCGAGCAATTGGTCAACGGTTTCCCGCGAGCGGGTTGGGCCGTCGGCTTGCGCCGTCGCGAAGGCGCTTTCGCCGTGGCGGTCGCGGAGCAGGGCGCAGAGGTCCGCGAAATGGATTTCGATCAGCCCCTTGCGCGCCAGCAAACGCCACACCCCCTTCAATCCGTCGGCCAGGAATTCATTGGTGATCTTGAAGGTGTCGGCGACGCTGGTGCGGTCGTCGATCAGCTTGAACATTTTTTGATTGGGCAGACAAATCACGCCGTCGCTCTCGGCTTTGAGCTGCAGGAGGCCATGCTGGGCCTGGTTCCGCCGCCGGTTGCCCTCGCAATCGAAGGGCAGAGTGACAAAGGCGAGCACGAGCGCGCCGGTCTCCCTGGCGATGCGCGCCAGGATGGGGCTGATGCCGGTCCCCGCGCCGCCGCCCAGTCCGGCCACGATGAAAACGACATCGGCGCCTTCGCAGGACGCTTTCAATCGGTCGGCGCTTTCCTCCGCCGCAGCCCGGCCCCGATCCGGGTCTCCGCCGGTGCCGAGGCCGCGCAGCAGCTTCGACTCGAGGCAGATTTTTTCAGCGGCGGACGAAGGCGCCAGCGAATCGGCGCGGGTTCCGACCGCGATGCAGGCGGCGCCCTGGAGGGTCTTGCCGGCGATTTGCTCGAGCATGTTCAAACCGGCGCTGCCGACGCCGAATATTCTCAAGGAAATCGGCTTTGCGGCGCTGCCGGCCGGGAGATGGGTTTCAGGGGCGGTGTTCATGGATGGGACCGGGTCAGGCACGTCGGAACATTTGGCCGAACGTGCTCAGGATTTCGTCGGTAAAGGAAGCCTTGGCGGCCCGTTTGCGCTGTTGGAACGAGCCGAACTTCACGAGTCCGATCGCCGTGGCGAACTCGGGCTGATCGAGCGCCGACTTCAATCCGCTGATCGAATTGGTTTTCCCGAATGTGACCGGCATGCGCAGGATCTGTTCGGCGAGCCGGGCGATGTGCGGGACGCGCGAACCGCCTCCGCAAAGGAAAACGCCGGCGCGGAGATAATCCATCAGGCCGGCTTGCTCGAGGTCCTGTCCGATGAGGTCAAAGATCTCCTCGAGCCGCACGGACATGATCCGGCGCAGTTTCGCGAGATTCACCGTTTTCAGCGGG
>JBEKFT010000285.1:0-3528 GCA_050013175.1 Verrucomicrobiota bacterium | reverse complement strand
CGCGGGAATGACGTGCGAGTTGTTGAGATCGAAATTATCGAACGGTCCATAGAGGTTGCCGGGCACGAGGACGATCGCGTTGAAGGCGTGCTGGCGGCGGTAGGCTTCGGCCTGGACGGCGCTCATGGCCTTGGCCAGGGAGTAAGGGGCGCTTTCCGCCTGCGGCATGCCGTTGAAGAGCTCGGTTTCCTTGATGGGGCTGGGCGCGTGCGCGGGATAGCTGCATCCGCCCATGAGGGTGATGTATTTCCGCACCCCGGCCCGCCAGCATTCATGAAGCATCAGGGTCCCCATCAGGAGGTTTTCATAGCAGAATTCCGCCGGGCGGGATTTGTTGGCGCCGATGCCGCCGATGAGGCCGGCAAGATGAAACACGATTTCGGGTTGATGATCCTGCAACAACCGGCGGACCTTCGTCTGTTCGAGGAGGTCGTAATCCCGGTGCGAAGGGGTCGCGAGCTGGCACCCTGTTTCGCGGAGGAGCGGCACGAGATTGGATCCGACGAAGCCGGAGGCGCCGGTGACGAGCACCTTGCGTCCGGCCCAGAGGTTCCGTCCCTGGATTTGCGTTTTGGCGTCTGCCATAGAGTCAAGCCGGCGGGGTTGGAGGGTCCGGGTTCAGTTCGCGGAAGGGTTCGAGTTGCTGGTGGGCGCGGGCCTTGTCATGCTTGGCAAAGTCCTCTTCGAGGTCGAAGTAGATGATCTGGCTGCCGGAGAATTCAAATTCAAAGGGCACGTGGATCAGCTGGCTGAACCGCTTCCTGACCTTGTTCTGGCGTTCGGGCGGGACGAAGAACAGGATGAAACCGCCGCCGCCCGCGCCGAGCAATTTGCCGCCCAGAGCGCCGGCTGCGAGCGCCTCTTCGTAGAGCGCGTCCACCTGCGGGTTCGAAACCTTCTCGCTCAGGCCGCGTTTGGCCAGCCAAGCCTGGTGCAGCAGTTCGCCGAATGCCGACAAGTGGCGTTTGCTGTTCAAGATCTCGCAGCTCTGCTCGACGCAATCCCGCATTCGATTCAACAATCCCGCCCGCTCTTCCACGCCGGAGACATAACTGAAGGCGATGTCCGAGGCCGTGCGTTTGATGCCGGTGTAGAACAGCATCAAATGGGAATTCAACTCCTTCAGGCGGTTCTGCGAGAGCGTCATCGGCTGGACGGAAAAGTCCCCGGTTTGAAGGAAGCTGATGCGGTTGACGCCGCCGAACGCCGCGCACACCTGGTCCTGGGAACCGACGGTTTCCTTCAGGATGTCCTGTTCCAGGTGGATTCCTTCGGCGGCCAGTTGTTTTTTGCCGACGACCTTTCCCTTGAGCGCGTAGAGCGCGTGCAGCAGGCCGACCGTGAAGGCCGAACTGGAACCCATGCCGCTGCGGCCGGGGAGGTCGCCGCCGTGGTGGATCTCGATGCCGCGCTCGATTTTCAGGTAGCGCAGGGTCTCGCGGACGGAGGGGTGGGAGATCTCCCCGACCGTATGGCAGAGTTCGATTTTTGAATAGACCACGCGGATGCGGTGTTCGAGGAACGGCGGGAGATAGCGGCACGTCAGGTAGCAATACTTGTTGATGGTCGCCGCGAGCACCGCGCCGCCGTGCTGGCGATACCACGCCGGGTAATCCGTCCCGCCCCCGAAAAAGGAGACGCGATAGGGAGTCCTGCTGATAATCATGATCTTCGTTTTCTGCTGCAACCGGCGCTGTCCAGACAAACCCAGCACGGCGCCCCTGCCATGCGGCTCAGCGGAAATATTCCGGATGTTCCCGCACGAACACTTCCGCGAGCGGAAGGGATTCCGGGGTACCAATATCCAAAAAAGGCGCGTGAGTCACGCAGACTTTCAACCGCACCCGCCGGGCGGCCAGTTCGGGAAAGACGTCTTTTTCAAAACTCAGGGGCGTCCGATCCGGAAAAAGCGGGAGTGTCGATGCGCGGACCAGATAGACGCCGGCATTGATCGTGCCGGCGCCCGGCCGCTTTTCCCGGAACGCGACCAGTTCACCGGCGGCATTCTGCTCGATGGTGCCGTAGCGCGAGGCGTCGGGCATCGGCACACCGAGGAGGGCGCCGTCGATGCCGGTTTCGTCCAGGGACCGCAGCATTCCATCCAGCGGCGCCAGCGCCAGGGAATCGCCGTTGAGGATCAGCCAGGCCGGAGGGTTTTCCGCGGACTCACGGACGGCGTTGAGGAAGCCTCCGGCGGTGCCCAACGGTTTCGTTTCCGGCACACAGCGCACGCTGACGCCCTTGACGGGCTGCGTCTGGAAATGGCGCTCGATGGATTGCGCCAGATGCCCGGTGGAGAGGATCACGCGGCGGATGCCTTGTCCGGCGAGGTAACAGACCATCCATTCCAGGAACGGCCTTCCGTTCACGGGCGCCATGGGCTTGGGAAGGTTCGGCAGCAGATGTTGAATGCGGGTGCCCAGGCCGCCCGCAAGCACCACCGCGGTCACTGGATCAGGCGAGACGTTCACGCGGCGGCCGTGGGGTTCAAACGTTCGAGTAGATCGTGTTTCGCAGGATGACGTAACCCTTGATCAACTCCTGAATGCCGCGGTCCAGGTTCCACTCGGGCTTGAAGCCGGTGGCGAGGATGCGCGCATTGGACACGATGTAATCCCTTTTGTCCGGGTCCTCGCCGATGGGCGCTTCAAGATAAACGAACTTGGGCAGGTGCCGCTGGATCACCGCGCACAACTCGAGTTTGGACAGGTTTGCATCCTCGAGGCCGACGTTGTAGGGCCGTCCCTTCATGCCGTCGAAATGGGCCATCCCGTGCAGAAACGTCCGCACGACATCGCGAATATGGATGTAATTGCGTTTGAAGTGGCCCTCGAAAACCAGCACGGCCCGGTCATTCACGGCGCGATAGACAAAATCGTTCACGAGCAGGTCCAGCCGCATACGGGGCGAGAGGCCGAACACGGTGGCCAGCCGGAAGCTGAGGCTGTTTTCGCGCTGCAGCACCGCTTCCTCGGCTTTGACTTTTGTGAGGCCATAGGTGGAAATGGGCCGGAGCGGCGACTCTTCGGTGCAGGGTTTGCCCTTTTCGCCGATGCCGTATCCGCTGTTGGTGACCGGCATGATGATCCACTGGTTTTTCGAGGCGAGCCGGCAGAGCATTTCCACGGCTTCCTGGTTGGTGGTCCGGGTGGCGATGGCATCGGTGTTGCACAGCGGCACGCCCACGAGCGCGGCCAGCGGAATGATCAGGTCGGCTTTGGCAACCAGCGGCCTGACCACGGCTTCTTCGCGGCAGTCGCCGCGCACAACCTGGAATCGGTCGGAATGGCAGCAGTCCAGGAGACTGCTTTGGTTGAAGTAAAAATTGTCCAGGACGGTCACATCATGGCCCTGAGCCAGCAGTGTGGGCGTCAAGACCGAACCGATGTAGCCGGCACCGCCGGTGACTAGTATTTTCATATCGATCGTCGCTGTGAACCGTTGTTTCCGTCCCCGGCAAATCCAAGCCGTTACCTGGACGCCGTTCGCGCGGGTTTCGCCGGAGCCTTCTGTCCGGCCGGGGTGCCC
>JBEKFT010000284.1:0-3538 GCA_050013175.1 Verrucomicrobiota bacterium | reverse complement strand
AGCCCGAAGGATCCCGATGCCTTCATGCTTCCGGATTTGACGACGGCGCTGCATGAGATTGATGCCGGGCCGGAAACGGACGCGCGGAAGCGGATGGAGGCCAAGACCAAGATCCAGCAGGAGTTCGAGGCCAAGGCCCAGCGCATCCACGCCATCTCGCAACTGCTCAAGGCCTACGGCCTCTATCAGAAGGACGTGCAATACGTCGTCCAGGACAACAAGGTGATCATCGTGGACGAAAACACGGGCCGCCTGATGACCGGCCGCCGCTGGAGCGACGGACTGCATCAGGCCGTTGAAGCGAAGGAAGGCGTTGAGATCGAGCGCGAAACCCAGACGCTGGCGACGATCACCATTCAGAATTACTTCCGCCTTTACCAGAAGCTGGCGGGCATGACGGGCACCGCGGAAACCGAGGCGCAGGAGTTTTTCGACATCTACAAACTCGGCGTGCTGGTCATCCCGACCAACCGGCCGATTGCCCGCCAGGACTCGAACGATTCGGTTTACAAGACGCGGCGCGAAAAATACAACGCCGTGCTGAATGAAATCAAGGAGATCCACAGCAAGGGCCGGCCGATCCTCGTCGGCACCATCTCCGTCGAGGTGAGCGAGCACCTCTCGCGCATGCTGAAGCGAGAGGGGATCGTTCACTCCGTGCTGAACGCAAAGTACCACGAGCAGGAGGCGGAGATTGTGGCCCGCGCCGGGCAGCGCGGGGCCGTGACCATCGCAACCAACATGGCGGGCCGCGGCACCGACATCAAGCTCGGCTCCGGCGTTCCCGACGCGGGCGGCCTGCACGTGATCGGCACGGAACGGCACGAGGCCCGGCGCATCGACCGCCAGTTGCGCGGCCGTTGCGCGCGCCAGGGTGATCCCGGTTCTTCCCACTTTTTCATTTCACTCGAAGACGACCTGATGCGCCTGTTCGGCTCCGACAAGATCGTGAAATACATGGAGAGAATGGGCCTCGAGGAGGGCCAGGAACTCGAGCATCCGCTCCTGAACCGCTCGATCCAGCAGGCGCAGAAGCGCGTCGAGCAGCATAACTTTCAGATCCGCAAACGCACGCTCGAGTACGACGACGTGATGAACAAGCAGCGCGAAGTCATTTACGGCTTCCGCAACGAAATCATCCACGCCGTGGACGTCCGCGACCGCCTCATGGACATCATGGAGGAAGTGGTCGTGCAGAAGGTCGAGCAGTTCAGCACGTCGGAGTACGACCCGCATTTGTGGAACGCGCGGGGGCTGGCCGACTGGGTGAACCTGAACTTTCCACTCGGCGTGCCGGAGGCGGAGATTGGCAAGGCCGCGGAGTCCGGCTCGGAAAGGCCGGTGCCCGGTTCCTTATTCGACGGTCTGAGCGCGGCGCAGTTCGCGGTGTGCACGTTCATTTCCGACAGCGTTCGCAAAGCCTACGAGCTGAAGATCAGCTTTGAAAACCCCGAGGCGTTGAAGGAAGTCGAGCGTTACACCATTCTCAGCGCCATCGACCGCCTGTGGCAGGAGCACCTGTACGAAATCGACAGCCTGCGCTACAGCATCGGGCTGCGCGGCTACGGCCAGCGCGATCCGCTCATCGAGTACAAGGCGGAGGCGTACAAGATTTTCGACGAGCTGATGGTCAACATCAAGACCGAGATCTGTCACAACATTTTCCGGAGCGCCTCGAGCCTGATGGCCTTTGAAAACTTTTTGCGCAACGTGCCGCAACAAACGATGCATCAGTCCACGAGCGCGTTCGGCGGGGGAGGGGCCAGCGAGCCTTCCAGGGGTGCCGGCGGCTCAAAGCCCGGTGCCGCGAGCGACATCGTGAGCGAAGCAGCGGCGGCGGTGGAAAAGGCCAGGCCGGTTCGGTCGGGGCCGAAGGTGGGGCGAAATGATCCGTGTCCGTGTGGCAGCGGCAAGAAATACAAGCATTGCTGCGGGAAGTGATCCGGACCGACGAAGGATGCCTTGGAAGCCGGGTGCGGCTTGGACGGCGCAGACCGTACGGAAAGCAGGAGTTTTTGCAGGGCGCACCGTTCCGGGGCAAGCGATGTTCTCTTCTATCGCCGCCCGGTTGACAGAGCGAGCGGGCTTATTCGTTCAGACCCCAGCGGGCGATGCCTTCAACACGCGCGAGCATGTCCTCGAGCCTCGGCGTCACCGCGTTTGCTTGATGCGGAGCGCTTGCGAGGAGGCGGGATTTCGCCTGTGCAGTAAAGTTTTGCCAGGCTCGCAGGTTTTCTTTGGCGTGTTTGTCGGGGGATCTGGATTCTTGCTTTTGTGCCATAGATTCGTTCATTTTTATAAGCGAGCGCCAATCAACGACGCAGGATGTTCATGCCGTTCTTATGGTTCCGTAGCAAAATCCGTGCTCACGGCGACTCCCGGCGTGAACCCTGTAAAACAAAGCAAAGGGCTATGGCGCAAGCAAATCCGCTGAGCCAAAAAGAGGACATCTTTGGCTGAATTCCTGACATATGGACACCGCTTCAGGATGCCTAATTCGTGCCCAATTCGGGCTTGCGGCGACCCGTTGGGTGTGGTTGATTCTGGCTCGTGGCACTTCACCGAAGAGCACGCGCATTGCGCCGCACCGCGAAGCCGGTCCTGGCGGTCGTGCTGTCCGCCCTGGTCCTCGCCGCAGCCACATTGGCCGTCTGTCCGTCCCTGCATGAACTGCTGCATCATCACAACGGGACCTCGGAAGAAGGCTGCGTTGTCTGTTTGTTTGCCCAGGGGCAGGTCAATAGCTCGGATGTAGCTCCTGTCGTCGCCGTCTTTGTCTGTGGCCTCGCTGCTGCGGTTCTGCCTCCCCAAATCGTGGCACCTCGCGACGTTGATTATTGTCTCTCACCCAGCCGGGCTCCGCCGGTTGCTTAGTTCCCTTCGTTTCCCATCCTAGCGGTGTTCCGGGAATCACCCGGTTGTCATCGGACTTTAGAGTTTCCCGCGAACTGCCGGTCCCAGGCTTTGAATGGTTTCACGGCCAGGACGCTTGGATTCATCGTAGGAAATTCAACCCTTAACTGTTGAGGATTTATGAGAGCGAAACCATTTACTGAAAGACAGCGGAATAAGCAAATCTTGAGGATAGTCGCTTCCATCCTCGCCATCGGAATGGCGGGGCAGGCGGCTCATGGACAAACGACCAACGCGCCGGTGGCCGATGCGGATTCCGGTGGCACGACCAATGTGACGAAGCTGGAGAACGTGACGGTCTTCGGCAAACTGGACCAGGCGCGAAACCAGATTGTGCCCGATCTGGGGGCGACGGTGTACACGGTGTCGAAGGATCAAATCGCGGCGCAACCGCAGGGTGAGAACGCGCCTTTCAATCAGGTCCTCCTGCGCGCGCCCGGCATGGCGCAGGACTCGGCGGCCAACGGGGATCTCCACCTGCGGGGAGAGCACGCCAACCTCCAATACCGGATCAACGACGTGCTGCTGCCGGAAGGCATCTCCGGGTTCGGCCAGGAGCTGGACACGCGGTTCGTGGACAGCCTGCGACTCATCACCGGATCGCTGCCCGCCGAATACGGTTTTC
>JBEKFT010000283.1:0-3542 GCA_050013175.1 Verrucomicrobiota bacterium | reverse complement strand
GGTCTTCACGCTGCAGGAACAGGAGGGCAGGATGTTCAAGCCGCTGGCCTACACCAAAACCTATTCAATGGCCGCGGCCGCCCTCCTCTCGATCACGCTCGCCCCCATCCTCATGGGCTGGTTCATTCGCGGCAAAATTCCCGCCGAAGAAAAAAACCCGATCAACCGTTTCCTCATCTGGCTGTACCATCCCGTCATTGGTTTTGTCGTGAAATGGCGCTGGCCGGTCATCGCCGCCGCCGGGCTGCTCGTTGTCTGGGTGTTTCTGCCCTGGAACCGGCTTGCCACGCTCGTCCTGCCTGAGGGCGCGGTTCGCGACGAGGCGTTCGAGGCGGGCAAACTCTTTCCGTATCAAAATATCGGCTCCGAATTCATGCCGCCCCTTTACGAAGGCGATCTGCTGTACATGCCCACCACCTTTCCAGGCATCTCGCCGACCAAGGCGCGTGAAATCATCCAGGTCACGGATCGAATCATCAAAACGTTTCCGGAAGTCGAGACGGTCTTTGGCAAGGCCGGACGCGCCGAGACGGCCACGGACCCGGCGCCCATGGACATGGTGGAAACGACCATCCAACTGAAGCCGGAAGAACGGTGGCCGGCGGTGGACATCCAGGGCGATTCCGGAAAAAGCGTCGCGCACCGTCGCCGCACGCCGGACGAATTGGTGGACGCCCTGAACGCCGCCGTCCAGATTCCCGGCCTCAACAACGCGTGGACGATGCCGATCAAGACGCGCATCGATATGCTCTCGACCGGCATCAAGACGCCCGTGGGCATCAAAATCGCCGGAGCCGATCTTGCCGAACTCGAGCGCATCGGCACGGAAGTCGAGGCCGTCCTGCGCAAGGTCCCCGGCACCACCAGCGCCTTTGCCGAGCGCGTCACTGGAGGGCGGTTCATCGAGTTTGAAATCAACCGCGACGCCATCGCCCGTTACGGCCTGACCGTCGGCGATGTGCAGGACGTCTTGTCGGTCGCTTTGGGCGGGATGCCGCTGACGACGACCGTGGAGGGCCTGCAGCGTTACACGGTGAACCTGCGGTACGACCGCGATTTCCGTTCCGACCTGCGCGCGCTCAAGGAGGACATCGTAGTGCCCACGCCCGGGGGGGCCCAGGTCCCGCTGGGCCAGCTCGCCGCGATCAAGGTCGTGGACGGCCCGATGGGCATCAAGAGCGAGGGCGCCGTGCCCAACGCCTGGGTGTTCGTCGATATTCGCGGCATTGACATCGGCACCTACGTGCAAACCGCCATGCACGCCGTGAATGAATCCATCGCCCGCGGCGACATCAAACTGCCTCCCGGTTACAACCTGTTCTGGAGCGGCCAATATGAATACATGCAGCGCGCCAGGGAACGGCTCATGATGGTGGTGCCGCTGACCGTGCTGATCATCGCGCTCATCATTTATCTCAACACCCGCTCGCTCGTCAAAACGGCCATTGTGTTGCTCGCGGTCCCGTTCTCCCTCGTCGGTGCGTTCTGGATCCTCTATCTGCTGAACTACAACCTGAGTGTCGCCGTCTGGGTCGGCATCATCGCGCTCGCGGGGCTCGACGCCGAAACCGGCGTGGTCATGCTTCTCTATCTCGACCTCGCCTACGAGGATTGGAGGAAGAGAGGGATGATGCGGGACTCCGGCGACCTGCGCGACGCGATCTACCACGGCGCGGTCCGGCGCGTCCGCCCGAAGGCCATGACCGCCTGCGTGATCGTCGCCGGCCTGGCGCCGATTCTTTGGAGCCACGGCGCGGGCGCCGACGTGATGAAACGCATCGCCACGCCCATGGTGGGCGGGGTGGGGACATCGACGCTGATGGAATTGCTGGTCTATCCCGCGATCTTTTACATCTGGCGCGCGCGCGGTTTGAACGCCCGGACGATGCCAGGCACCAGGCAATCCTAAGCCGGAACGATGCAGTTGGAATTGGGGAGCACACGCGTCCTCGCGTGTTCCGACGGGCGTCTCGCCGGTCGGTTCGATCGCAGCAGCACGAACCGAATCGTGCGACTGGCTCCGAGGCTCCAAGTGGTGGGCGAGGGCGCCCGCCACTGCACCCGAGGCGGGTGCGCTCCCCAGAATAACGGAATCGTTCCGGCTAAGCGGTGACTGGCCGCACAGCTCAAAAGTGGTTGGCGAGACGCCAACCACTGCACGCGAGGGCGCGTGCGCTCCCCTGCGACTGAATAGAGACGGCTTAGGCCGCGCGGTTCCTGTGAAGGATGCGAAGGGTGCTTAGCCCAAACGGAAGCACCAGCAGCGCCACCGCCAGGATCGTCCCGATCTTGGAAAAAGCGGCAGGGAACACGTCGTCCTGGGGCGTGGCGGGATCGGCCTGATCGGCACCGCCAGCCGGTGCCGAAAAGCTTTCATCCTTGAGTGCCCTGGCATTTCCCGCAGCCAGCGCAGAGGCGGCCGCTCCTTCCAAGCGTCCTTCGTGTACAAGGCCTGCCGATGCGGCAAAGGGCACGGCCAACAGGGTTCCCAGCATGCCGACTATCGCCACTTTCAATATCCCCATTTGAAACATCTTTGACTTCACATTTCGACTCTCGTCGGGCTCATGCTTGCTTTGATTCAAACCCAGCTTTTGGT
Source organism: Verrucomicrobiota bacterium (assembly GCA_050013175.1). Classification (GTDB taxonomy): domain Bacteria; phylum Verrucomicrobiota; class Verrucomicrobiia; order Limisphaerales; family BOG-1460; genus BOG-1460. Next base: position 943 of record JBEKFT010000283.1, on the reverse strand, counting down.
CCTGATCCAAGGCTTGAACTTATGCCAGAGACGAGGCATTTCTGTCTGTACCCTGCGGGGACATCTTGGATCGCTTTTAGGACCTGGAAGGCATCTTCGCGCCGCCGCCCGGACCTCTGTCTGTTGCGCGGAAGGGACATCCCATCGGGCTGGCGGGGCTGCGCATTGACATCGTCGCTGCGCTGTTCACACCGCGATTCATATCAACTCCAACTCATCAGCCTGGACCTTCACGGCCGCAGCCTGTCCGATGAAATCCAAGCGCAGTAGCACCGTCGTCATGCCGTAGCGTTGCTCGACCCACCCTTCCAGGCCCCGCAAGGGACCGGATTTGACTTTCACGCGAGACCCCGCGCCGATGGCAGGCGCCAGAAACACCTCGAGATTTGTTTCGAGAGCCTTGAGAATCTCCCCGAGCTGCCGGACGAACAAAACCTGGTCATGGACAACCAACAGGTTGGCCACATGCTCATTCTGAACCACCTTCTGCCTCTGCTCCGGCAGAAGCTGAAGAAAAACATAACCAGGGAACAAGGGTTTCGCAAAAACGGCGGTTTTCCCCCGGTATTTGTGGACAGTTCGGTAGCAGAGAAGTGTCACGAGAATGCCCTCTCTTTCACAATACTGCTTCAACTTCTTTTCCCGCCGCGGCCGTGTATGAGCCACGAACCATGCCAAATCAGTCATCGGGGCGAGTATGCCGGACCCAAAACCGCCGTCAATGCAGCGATGCTACAACAGGCCCCAACGCAGGGCCAATTCATGAGGGGGCGACATCGGGGCGGGGACGGCCTCGTCCCCGGTTCCCTGGAGTTTCAGCGCTGTCAGCGACCTCCGGCAAAGCCGGAGGCTTGAGATAGCGTGAACCGCTCAAAGCGGTTGTTTGTTATCGTGAGGCGCTCAAAGCGCCATCATCTCTAGTTGTTCGAGGCGTCGATCTTCT
>JBEKFT010000282.1:0-3549 GCA_050013175.1 Verrucomicrobiota bacterium | reverse complement strand
ATCCGGTCGTGCGAAAGGGAATCAGTTCCTGTCTGGCACGGCACGAGCACCTGCAAATCGTCGGCGAAGCGGCCGACGGCGTGGAGGCGCTAAAGAAAGCCCGCGAATTGATGCCGGACATCGTGCTGATGGACATTGATATGCCGGAGAAGGACGGCCTGGAAGTGACCGAATTGCTTCGCAAGGAGCTCCCCAAGATCAAGGTGCTCGTCCTCTCCATGCACAGCAACACCGATTACGTCATGCGCATCATCCAATCCGGCGCCTCCGGCTACATCCTCAAGGAAGCCCCAACCGAGGACCTCGTGCGCGCCATCGACATCGTCAACACGGGAGAAGCCTTCTTCAGCCCCGAAGTCGCCCGCGTCGCGCTGAACAAATACGTCCGCGGCGGAGCGGACGACCCGGCGGCACAACTGACCAATCGCGAGCGCGAAGTTCTCGTCCAGATCGCCGAAGGCCTGAGCAACAAGGAAATCGCCAACAAACTCGGCGTCGGCGTCCGCACCGTGGAAACCCACCGCGAACGCATCATGCGAAAACTGAACATCCACAGCGTCGCCGGCCTGACCAAATTCGCCATTTCCAAAGGATTGATCTCGCTCAATACTTAAACCGAACCCAAACGGACAGGAAAAGGCCGGCGCGATGCCGGCCTTTTCTTTTTGCGCGGTTCAGCCAACGGGATTGCCAGGGCTGTAAGGAGCCGATCAGTTGAACCCACCGACGAAAAGGGGGGAAGGCGACGGTTCGATTCCGACCCTCGCCTCCAGCCCTTTTGCTGGGAAATCGGAGGAAAAACGGTCGAGTTTCAGTGGAAGTTTCAGTGGCGGCAGTACCCCCGCCGTAATTCGGACAAAGCCGAACTAACGCTCCCACTACTCGCTGACGAGATCGGAACAGGTTGATTCATGTTCACAACGTGAAAGAGAACATGAAACAACGCTACCGCGTATTCCTTCGCCCCTGGGGAGTTTACTACTCCGAAGACCTCACTACCGGCAAACAGGAAACCCTCAAGACCCGCGACAAGGACGAAGCCTACCGGCTCGTCGCAGCCAAAAACGAGAATGAAGAAGCCCCGGCTTTCAGCCTGCACCTGGCCCGGGTGTATTGGAAGGCGGGAGATCCCGCCGGAGCCAGCCGGACATGGCAACACGTCATGGATGAAATCCCCAAGCTGAAACAGGGGGAGACGCACGCCCGCTGGCTCACCGCCATCAAAGACAAGGCGCTGAACTCCATTCGGCGGCAGGTTGTGCTGGAAACCCAGGCCGAACATTTTCTGAAAGTCCTGGAGAACGGTTCCGTCTCCACCAACATCTACTTGCGGCGCATTCACAATTTCGCCCTGGATATGAACTGGCTGCCCTGGCCGGTGTTGCCCAAGAAACGCTGGCCCGCCATCAAGTTCAAGGAGAAGCGGGCGATCAAGTGGGAAGAACATCAGGCCATCGTCTCCCGCGAGCAGAATGCCGAGCGCAAGGCGTTTTACGAACTGGCCTGGCATCTGGGCGCGGCCCAATCGGACATCGCCTTCCTTGAGGCGGACAACATTGATTGGGAACACAACGTCATCAGCTTTGCCCGCAAGAAGACCGGCTCGATTGCCATCATGCGCTTTGACGAGGAAACGGCGCAAGTGCTGCGTTCGCTCCCGTCCGAAGGCCCGCTATTTCCGTACCTGCGGACCGTGCGGGCGGGTGACCGGGCAACGGAATTTCATCAACGCTGTGTTGGTCTCAAAATCAAAGGCGTCACATTGCACAGCTACCGATACGCCTGGGCCGAACGGGCGAAAACTGCCGGCTATCCCGAACGGTTCGCACAGGAGGCTCTTGGACACAACAGCAAAGCTGTCCATCGCGCCTATGCGCGCAAGGCCAGGGTGGAACTTCCGTCACTGAGCGAATATGAAAAGCGGCGAGCGATGTTCGCCGAGGGAAAAAGTTGCGAGCCTCTGCCACAAGCCGTAAATGAATAAGGATGATGCCATGAACGGACCTGAACTCATAGAGCCGGTATTCCGCTTTCTGGATCGTATGATTGAAAGCTATGGACTGTACATTTACATGGGGATGGTCTATGCCGCTATTCCCCTCATAGCATGGATTTTGAGCGGAGGCTTACGCCGGAGAATGAAGCAACGCACACCCCCGCATCATACCCATATCATTGTGATACAACCACCCCCGCAACCGCCTCCTTTGCCGCCGGTTTCGCGGAGGGATCATTTTGGTGACACGGACGAGAACTCGCCTTCTGACTAAAAAAGTCGGCCCGCGAGCGACCAGTCCGTCCGCTCGCGGGCTTTTAGCCATCCGCATTTGCGAATTGAGGCGCATTTGCGCCTGAACTTGAGTCCTTGTGCCCACCGTTACGACCAGCCTTGCGGGTGTTTTTGCGCCGCCAATATTCGACGATGGCGTCGCACGCCTTTGAGAACCACTTCTCGTCTCGCCGCAACTCATCCAGTGTCGCGGCCAGGAAGAACTTCTGGCCATTATGAGCGGGATGCCCGAGAGGCCGCAAAAAACCCCTTGCCACCAGAATCGGAATGTCGTGCGATGAAAAGCCCAAAAACCATGCCGTTTCCTCAATCGTCAGTCGAGCGGGAAGCTGTTTCAAATTCAGAAAGCGTTCCATGTCTTGCTGCATACATTCTCAGGATTACATCAGACAAATGCGGCCCGGATGTGTATCAGGCACACAAGTTGGCGTGGATCATTTCGCGGATTATGAATCCGACCTTCGTGCTGATCATGTTTCGGGAGGCCAAATATCTGCATTGCCTGATCCACATTCAGACGAGTCGGCAATCGTGGCTGGAAGAATCTGGACTTCTCATTCATATCCTCATGGTGACTCGGTTCCGGCGCTTGCCTGGTTCAGTCTGGCCATGCTGTTCCGAGATCTTCTGCTCTGAATCAGTTTCAGAGGAAACGGATTCAGCCTGGCTCGGAGCCTGGTTCTTGGTCAGGTCGAGTTTTTCTTCAATCTCGCCCTGACGCTGGCACAATTGCTGGTACCGTTCCTCATGCTCGAAGTGAGCGCCAACTTTGCGCTCCAATTCGCTCGCACGCTTGTGGGCGTCTGCAATATCGGTTTCCAACCGTCCGACACGTTCCTCAAAGCCCTGCACCGTGGTTTCCAGAGACCGAATTGTGCCCAGCGCCGTGTCCGTAACCCTCGCGCCGTAGCTGTTGTGGCCGCGCAGCACAACTTCGATGGTGTCATTGAAACCAGGACGCAGGAACAAATCGAATCCGGCAAAGCGTCCGATACGGACATCGTCGCCAATACGATTGGTCAGCCTTCCGGCCCTTCGCAGAATCAATTCCCCGGCAACGCCGCGGTTATCGAGCGTCTGACCTTCGATCTTGATAATGAAATTGTCGCCGGAAGTGTTCTGACGGGCCGCGATGTCCTGCCGGAGATTGACGAGCCGCTTCGTGAACGTTTCCGCATCCTCATGTGAACGGCGGAGATTCGTCCGAATGCGATATTGTTCCTCGGCGTGAGCAGAGCGGAGGCGCGTGAGCCGAATCA
>JBEKFT010000281.1:0-3549 GCA_050013175.1 Verrucomicrobiota bacterium | reverse complement strand
ATTCGTTGCCGCGACCGAGGAGAGAGCTTACGCCAAGGTTTTCTGGCGCCTGATTCCCTTCCTCATGGGCTGTTATGTCGTGGCTTATCTCGACCGGGTCAATTTGGGTTTTGCCAAGCTGCAGATGGGCGCAGAACTCGGTTTTAGCGACACCGTCTATGGTTTCGGCGCGGGGATTTTCTTTTTGAGCTATTTCCTTTTCGGGGTGCCGGGCAACCTGATCCTGCAGCGCGTGGGTCCGCGCCTGTGGATTGGCTTTATCATGATCTCGTGGGGCCTGATCTCCGGTCTCTTCGCGTTCACCAGAACGCCCGCCATGTTCTACGCGTTGCGTTTGCTGCTCGGGGTCGCCGAGGCCGGCTTTTATCCCGGGATCATCCTTTACCTTACCTACTGGTATCCCGCCCAGCGTTACGCAAAAGTCACCGCATTTTTTGTCTCAGCCATACCGATTGCGGGAATCTTCGGCAATCCGCTGTCCGGATGGATCATGGATCACTTGCACGGGACAGTCGGCCTTCATGGCTGGCAATGGCTGTTTATTCTCGAAGCAGTCCCGGCGCTCGTGTTGGGCCTCGTGGTCCTGCGCTATCTCGACAACGGCATCCGAAGTGCGCGCTGGCTGACCGAGGACGACAAGTGCGTGCTCGAGCGCAACATCGCCCTCAATGAGTCGAGAAAGCAGGGCCCGCATTCGGTGGCATCCGTCTTCGCGGACGCCCGTCTGTGGCTGCTGTGCCTGATTTACTTCGCCATTATCGCGGGACAATACGGATTGACATTCTGGATGCCCACCCTGGTCAGGGCGACGGGGATAAAAGGAAACTTCCATGTAGGCTGCTTGAGCGCGATCCCCTACGGGGTGGCGATCGTGACCATGATTCTCCTGGGCCGCAGCGCCGACGCGCATCGTGAGCGGCGGTGGCATCTCGTGATACCCGCCCTGGCGGCAGCAGTCGGCCTCGTGATCGCCGCGATCATGGCCGAAAACACCGTGGTCGCGATCCTGTTCCTGTCACTGGCCGCCGCGGGTGTGCTCACGTGCACGGCCCTTTTCTGGTCGTTGCCCACCGCCTTCCTGCAAGGCTCGGGCGCCGCAGCGGGTATTGCGGGCATCAATGCGTTCGGAAATCTGGCTGGCTTTGCCAGCCCGGTTCTGATCGGATACTTGAAGGACGCGACCCATGACAACCGCATCGGAATGTTTACGCTTGCCGCGACGCTCGTCATCGGCGGGCTGGCCGTGTTGAAAATGCCCGCGGCGTTGGTCAACCGCTGATGCGCGGTGGCAACTTGACCGTGGCCGATCGAAAGGCTGAGGTTTATTTACCGTATGAAAATCGTCATCACCGGAGGCGCCGGCTTTCTCGGACAACGTCTGGCGAAGCGGTTGCTCGAGAAAACCGTTGGCCCCCTCAGCCTCTTGCTGGTTGACCGGGTAACGACCGGCACTTTCGATGCGGACAGCCGCGTGAAATCCGTGGTGTGCGATATCACCGACGGCGCCGCGGTCGAGCGCCTGGTGACTTCGGACACCGCCGTGGTCTATCACCTGGCCGCGATTGTGAGCGGCCAGGCCGAAGCCGAGTTTGACCTCGGCATGAAGATCAATCTCGAAGCCACTCGTACCTTGCTGGAGACCAGCCGGCGCCTGCCGGTTCCGCCCAAGTTCGTGTTCACCAGCTCCCTGGCAGTCTTCGGGGGGAATCTTCCGGCCATCGTCACGGACCAGACGGCTGTTTGCCCGCAATCTTCCTATGGCGCGCAAAAAGCAATGGGCGAATTGCTCGTGAACGAATTCAGCCGGCGGGGCTTTGTGGATGGAAGAGTGCTGCGGCTGCCCACCATTTCGGTGCGTCCTGGAAAACCAAACCGGGCCGCCTCCTCGTTCGTGAGCGGTATCATCCGTGAGCCCTTGAATGGCCAGCCTGCCGTCTGCCCCGTCAACCGGGATGTGCTCCTCTGGCTGTCGTCTCCCGCCACAGCCATCGAAAACCTGGTGCATGCTCACACGATCTCCGCGCAATCCCTGGGCGCGAGCCGCACGGTCAATTTGCCGGGGCTGTCGATTACGGTCGGTGAAATGATCCAAACCTTGGAGCGCGTCGCGGGACCTGAGGTCGTGGCGCGAATCCGGTTCCAACGCGATGAAGTGGCGGAGCGCATCGTCACCAGTTGGCCGGGACGATTCGACACCGCGCGGGCCATCTCGCTCGGGTTCCATCGGGACCCCGACTTCGATTCGGTCGTCCGGGCTTACCAACGCGAGTCTTTCCCAAGTTCTCCGGTCAAACCATGAGCGAACCCCTGCCGTTCGCGGCGACCGGGTCGCCGGTGGCGAAGATCGTCGTTTTGGATGACGATCCCACGGGCACCCAGACCGTGCACAGCGTGCCGGTGCTCACGGAATGGAGTGTCCCGTTGCTGGTCGCAGAACTCACGGCGCCAGGGTCATGCTTTTATATCCTGACCAACAGCCGGGCGTTTCCCCCGCCGCGAGCCTGTGCCATCAACCGGGAGATCGGCCTCAACCTGGTCAGCGCCGGAGAACAATGTGGCCGGTCGTTTCACGTCGTGAGCCGGAGCGATTCGACCCTGCGCGGGCATTACCCGGCGGAAACCGATGCGCTCGCGGAAGCGTTGGGCGGCAACTTCGACGCCACGCTGATCATCCCGGCGTTCTTCGATGCCGGTCGCGTCACGATGAACGACATTCATTATGTGGCCGACTCAGCGGGCATGGTTCCTGCCGGTGAGACCGAATTCGCCCGCGACGCGACGTTTGGATACCGGTCCTCGAACCTCTGTGCCTGGGTGGAAGAGAAAACCTCCGGCCGCGTGCGGGCGAGTGAGGTGGTTTCATTTTCGCTTGCCGACCTGCGGGGAGATCCGGCGCCGCTGGCGGCAAAACTCACCTCGCTCTCCAACGCCGCCGTCACGATCGTCAACGCGGCTGAACCGGGCGATCTTCACGCGTTGGCGCGGGCGTTGGCCGTCGCCCAGGCAAACGGAAAAAGATTTCTGTTCCGCACCGCGGCCTCGTTTGTCGCCGCCTACGCCGGCATCGGGTCCCGGCCGCTGCTGCGCGCCGAGGAAATCGCGCCGCCGGGCAGCGGTGGCGGGCTTGTTGTTGTGGGTTCCTACGTCGGAAGAACCTCTCTGCAGTTGGATAATCTGCTTAAGAGCACGGCGGTCGTGGGGGTTGAAATCGCCGTCGCGCAACTGTTGGCCGCCGATGCGCGGGCTGGGGAAGTCGCCCGCGCCACACAGCAGGTGGAGTCCTTGTTCGAACAGGGGCTGAATGTCGCGCTGTACACGAGTCGGAAGCTTGTGACTGGCCGCGATGCCGCGGAAAACCTGGCCATCGGCGAAATCGTTTCACGCAGTCTGGTGGAGATCGTTTCTGCGCTGCGGAAGAAACCGCGCTGGCTGGTGGCCAAGGGTGGCATCACGTCGAGCGACGTTGCCACGAGGGCGCTCGGCGCAAGGCGCGCGCTCGTCCTTGGACAAGCGCTGCCCGGCATCCCGGTGTGGCAGCTGGGTCCGGAG
>JBEKFT010000280.1:0-3553 GCA_050013175.1 Verrucomicrobiota bacterium | reverse complement strand
GGAATGGCCGCGAATCGTGGTTGGCTATGAATACCAGTTCAAGAACGGCGACGAATCCACGCTGCAATGGGGGGCGGTGGGCACGAATGCGGCGGCATTCAGTCCGGACACTCGAAACGTCTTCCCGGCCTCGAAGCACATTGATGAAGCCGTCCACATCCTGAAGCTCGACCTGGGCTACGACCTCGCCGGGTGGCATTTGGAGGACAATGCGCGCCTGGAGTTTTACAGGCTGGAGACCAGCCTCCAGAACGTCCTGGCGGACTCGCTCGATTCTCCGCCCAACGTGATCGCGAACGTCAATGAAACCGGCCGGCACACCCAGGGCGCAAACACCTTCGGTGTCAACAAACAGTTGGCGGATTGGCTGTCCGTTTCGGGCGGCTATTACTATTCCCGCCTCGAAGGAGGCGCGTCCGTGGACCTGAATACGCAGGACAGCACCGGGTTTTACTTCCAGAACTACCAGTGGTCGGCGGACGACGTCGTGTTGAGAAGCCAATCACAAGTGGCCAGCGTCGCGGCCCTCGCAGGTCCGTGGCAGGGGCTCACGCTTTCGACCTGCGCGCAGGGCGAATGGACCCGGCAGGAGAGCATGGGGTTCGAGGATCTGCGCTCGTCGTTTCTCCCGTCCAGCGCCAACGATGAAATCGGGATCCTCGACAGCGCCGACGCGCGCGAAGACGCCTCGTTGCGCTTCACAAAAATTCCATTCACGGTCTTGTTCGTGGAAACGCGCCTCGAGCAGGAGAGCCTCCGCCGGTTCGACCAGGGCTACATCCAGGCCTTCAGCAGCTTCGGGCCGTTCACCAATCATTCCGACACCGACATCGAGTCGGAGGAGTATCGCGTGGGTTTCAGCACATCCCCGTGGCAGCGGCTTTCCTGCAGCGCCAGTTTCAAGCACGGCGACAAACACACGAATTATGGCGGCACCAACACCCTGATCGGGGATTATCCGGGTTTCATCCAATGGCGCGACCTCGGCAACAACCAGGTTGAAACGCGGCTGGTGTACCGAGCCGCTTCCTGGCTGGTTACGTCCTTCAATTTTCGCTGGCAGAAAACCGATTTTGACAGCGCGACCGTCGTGGTTCCCGGCTTCACGGGCGGACCGATCGAAGCCGGCGATGAAGAAGCGCACGCCTACAGCGCCAACGCCGTTGTGAGGCCGTTTCCACGGCTGTATGTTTCCGGTACCTTTTCATGGTCCGACTCGAAGATCACTACGGCATTCGACGGAACTGACGGCCTGGCACCCTGGCGCGGGAGCGTTTACACCGTTCTGACGAGCGGCAATTACGCTCTGAACTCAACGACCGGCCTGACGGCGTCCTGCCTTTATTCCCGATCGGATTATGGACAGAACAATTTGGCGACGCTGCCGGCGGGAATCGATTTCAACCGCATCGGCCTTCAGGCCGGCATCACCCATCGTTTCGCCAACAACGTCGTGGCGGGGTTTCGATATTCTTTCTCCCAATACCGCGACTCCACTTTGGGCGGAGCGGATGATTTCACGGCGCACTCGATCTTCGCAACCGCCACGATTCCGTGGCCCTAGCCTCCTCCCCGGCGCGCGGATCTGCGAGCCGCAGCAAGGTTAGCCGTCCCGCGATGTGGAAGGGGCGCGGGAAAATCCGGCGTTGCTAGGGTGGATCACTCTTTTCTCCTCGTTGCAGAAGCACTCTCAGCGAATGTTTGGAACAAATCGCACGCGCCCGCCTCGTAAAGAAAAGCAATGTTATGAAGAATACCAAGTCCCTCGCATTTCTTGGGTTCGTCGCTCTGTTTTGCGCCGCAGCTCAACCTTTATCGGCAGCAAACTTCATCGTCACCCAAACCAGCTTCGTGTTCACTCCATCCTCGATGAATATCGCCCAGGGAGATTCCGTGACGTGGACGAACAAGGATCCTTTGGTCACTCATAGTTCGGCGAGTGGAACGCCCCCGGCTTCCCCGAACGGGCTCTGGAACGGCACCAATCACCCCGGGGGGACCTACACTGTCGATTTTACAGGTTTTGCGCCGGGGAATTATCCCTACTACTGCACCTTCCACGGCGGGCCGCCATTGAACATGGTGGGCTCAATCACGGTAACAAACGCCACACTCGCGCCGCCCTCGGTTTCCATTACCAACCCAACCGACGGCACCCGATTCGCCGCTCCCGCGAACATCGCCCTGACGGCGTCTGCAACCCAGGTCGGCGGCACGATCACCAATGTCCAATTCTTCTCCGGGGCAAGCTTATCGGGCAGTGTCTCCAGTTCGCCCTACAACTTTGCCGTCAACAATGCGTCTGCCGGCAATTATGCCTTTACCGCCGTGGCGATGAACAATCTGGGCGCTGCAGCGACTTCCGCCGTGGTGAATGTATTTGTCGAGACCAACGCCATTCTCTCGAGTCCGCTCTTCGTAAATGGCCAGTTCCAACTCACGGTGAACGGAATCGCCGGACAAACCTACGCCACCGAATCGTCCTCGAATCTTGTCAATTGGTCCGCCATCAGCACCAACCTCGCCCCGTCGAACAGCTTTAATGTCGTGGACCCGTCGCCGACGAATGCGGCCCTTCGATTCTATCGCGCGCGGCAGGATCTGTGAATAGCGGCCTGCGAGGCCCCGCAGGACTCGGGTAGTGACTCAAGGGGATCGTTAGGGACGACCTGTGGTTATAGGTGGTGCGAGGCCGCCGGGTAACGCCGACCTGCCGATCACTTTAGGTCACTGGGATGCCGGTGCGGGGACGGCCCGTCCCCGGTCCTCCGGGGTTTCTGCAATCTAACTGGTGACGGGCCGTCCCCACCCCGGCATGAATTGGCCCTGACCCCGGCCATGAGACGAAATCGGGTACTGACACGCTTTGCGTGGACGTACTACCATGGCGCGAATCTGAATGAACGCTCCCGCGTCCCTGAAGCTGATCCTCGCCACCCGGAACCTGCATAAAGCGGGTGAAATCCGGGCCATCCTCGGTGACGACATTCGCTATTCGACCCTGGACGATTATCCGGGGGCTCCGGGCGTGACCGAAGACGCTTCCACGTTTGCGGGGAATGCAATGAAAAAGGCGGTTGAACTGGCCCGATGGCTCGCCGCCGGAATTTCAAATTTCAAATTTCAAATTTCAAACTCCACCTTCATTCTCGCCGACGATTCCGGTCTCGAGGTTGATGCGTTGAACGGCGCGCCGGGCGTGCATTCCGCGCGGTTTGCGGCTCTGGACACAGGAGCGCCCGCCAACTCCTCGGACGCGGACAACAACGCCAAACTACTGCGCCTGCTCGGCGACGTTCCGTTGGCGAAGCGCAAGGCGCGGTTTCATTGCGTCATCGCGCTGGTCGAGATCCATCCTCCCGCTTCCGTCCTGGAGCCTCGCGTGTTTGACGGTGTCTGCGAAGGCCGCATCGGGTTCGCGCCACGCGGTCATAATGGTTTCGGCTATGACCCGCTCTTCATGCCCGACGGCTTTGAGCAGACATTTGCCGAACTGGGCGGGGATGTGAAGAACAAGTTGAGCCACCGGTCGAGGGCGTTGGAGAAACTAAAG
>JBEKFT010000279.1:0-3563 GCA_050013175.1 Verrucomicrobiota bacterium | reverse complement strand
GTATTCATGCCGACAGGGCCGAAGGCTCGAAATGTGATAGCCCGGGCTGGAGCGGAGCGAAGGCCCGGGAAACATGTCCAAGCCATTCTCGCCCGCCCTGCAGGGGCGGCACAAAACCGACGCGCAAATCAACCCGGTGAAATTCAAACCCACGCGTATCGCACATGCGAGAGACGCCCTTACAGGGTTTGGGAGGTTTGTGGGGTCGGGTTACCCGGGCCTTCAGCCCGGGCTATCACATTTCGGGCCTTCGGCCCTGACGGATATTGGCGGAGTCCTGGCGGCTTGGTCGCCCTTCGACCCGAGGGATCGGCGGGCTGAAAGCCCGTCCTGTGACAGCCTGGGGTGGAAGCGCGAAGCGCGCAGCCCCAGGCAAAGAGACACAACATCATCGCCACCCTGAAAGGGCGGGACATCGCCGGCGGGAAAACCGCCGGGAAAAGCCTTGCACGGGCCGGGGGGGGTTGTTTAGTGTGCGGGCCGCCTTTAATTTTGCCCTGCCGCTGCAGCACGGTTTCAGTTTCCCGACGGAACGAATCCGTGGTAACGTTTTCGGGGCGGGTTGGTAGCTCAGTCGGTAGAGCAGCCCCGATTTATCGGGGTTGGTCCTGGGTTGCTGGGACAATTGCGGTCAACAATTTCGGGTTGGTAGCTCAGTCGGTAGAGCAGCGGCCTTTTAAGCCGTTGGTCGCGGGTTCGAGTCCCGCCCAACCCACCAGTTTCTTCTACAAGGATATGCCAATAAATCCCAGTAAAATAAGGTGTTATTGCATTTCACTTGCTTGCACTCACCGTTGCAGCAAAACGCACCCGGCAGCACGCTTTGCCGTTAAATGACGTTTTAATGGCAAACTTAATGGCAAATGCTGCCCCGCTTGATTTCGAGATTGAGCCCGCGGAGTTGCACCCAACCTTTTGACTCGTACTCATTCTGCCAACGCCTTAAAAAACGCGTCCGCCGGCTCGCTGTAATACTCGATGTTGATCTTCGTCCACAGCGCGTCCGGGAGATCATTCAATTGTCGCCGCGCCGAGACCGGCATTAGCAGCACGGTCGCTTGTTTCTCGATGGCAATTTCCACCAGCGCCACCGCGTTCGGCAGCATCTCCACCGAGCCGCCGAGGTTCAGTGAACCCACTACGATCAGACCTCCGCGCGTGCTTCGCTCCAAAAGCCCTCCAGCCAGCGCGATGAGCACCGGCAGCCCCACCCCGCCGCCGCTCTTGTCATTGTCCATCGCCCGCATCTGCACCGAGAATTCATGCGTCCGCGGATCGCGGTCACCCACGAGCTTCTTCGCCAGCGAATAAAGGTTTTGCTCGCCGACCTTCACGCTCTCCTTGAATCCTGGCGGCGCCGGCGTGTTCAAGATGCGCACGCCGTTGCCCGGTCCCGCAGCAACTTCGATGCGATACAACCCCGGCCCGGCTTCCGTTGTCCCTGGCGAAATCGCCCACACCTGTCCCGGCGGCAGCGGGTCACTCTCGATCGCTTCGTCGCTGTGCAACTCCGGCGTCGCGACGAATTGCTCCACGCCTTCAGTGCCCAAAGTGTAGCTGAAATGTGTGTTGCGGAACTCGCTCTTGAGGCAGCGCTTCTGTTGCTCCTTCACTCGCCGGCGGGCTTCCAATGCCATTCGGACGATTGCCTCCAGGTCTTGGTCGGAAATCGGCATCTCCGGGTCCGGGAACAGCAGCTTGATCATTCCGCTCACGGTCTTGTTCACGGCCTCGATGTCGCGTCCGCTCAACGCGCCGCCCAGGTGAACGCGCCCTTGCATCACCGCCACCCGGCTGCCGTTGCGCAGTTTAGTCCAGCATTCGCTCAGGAAGTCGCTCACCAATCCAAAATGGTTTGTCAGGTGGACATTCGGATTCAGTTTCGGGAAGTCCCAGCCGGGCACATAGGAGTGCAGTCGGTCATGAAACGCCGTGTCATCCCGCATTTCCGGAGGCAGCGGACTCAGCAAATGCCCTATCTTTTGCTGCTGCAACACATCCACGTCGAAATTGCCCACCATCACGATGCCGCCCTCGGCCCTGATGCTCTCCTTGCCGCGAGAGAATTCGCCCGACGCCATGTAGCCCTTCAGGATGTTCACGCCGTCCTTCTGGTCAAACGAAACGCCGGACACCTCATCGAAGCACACCACATCGTAATGGCACACCAACCCGCGCTGGCCGCTCGCGTTGTTCACGAACATCTTCGCTACCGTCGCCTTGCCGCCTGAGATCAAATGCGAATACGGCGATATCTGCTGGAATAGATGGCTCTTGCCGGTGCCGCGCGGCCCGAGCTCAACCATGTTGTAGTTGCGCTCCACGAAAGGCATCATGCGCAACAGGACGACCAACTTGGCGCGCTCGGACAGTTCCGCTGGTTCAAGTCCGATGGACCGGATCAGCAGATCGCGCCATTGTTCCGTCGTGAAACCGCGCCGCCCTTTCGCCAGTACTTCCAGCACTTCCGACTTGGAAAGCTGGATCGGGCGCAGCGCCTCGATGGCGAACGGCCGACCGGCATTTTCCTCCGCGATTACCGCGTCGTACCCCAGCGTTACTTCCGCATAAAATCCATCCGTCAGCATCCGCTCGTGTTCCTTCACGAGTTTGTCGGCGATGCGCACGTCCTTCAGCGCGAGGCTTGGCAACTCTGCGACATAACAATCATTCTTGGCGTCCAGTCGCGCTCGCACGATGTCGATCAGCTTCACCGAGCCGGTCTCTCGCGCCTTCGACTTAAACAGCTCCTCCTGACCCGTCCGGACGGTACGGTTGTTCAGCTGCTGCTCGACAATTTGCAGCCCTTCGCGGATCTCAGTCTCATTCACCGTCGCGCAGTACCGGCCCAGCAGGAACTCCACGACATACGTCGGCACGGGATATTGCCGGCTGTATTTCCGCACGAGATCCTTCCGCACCAGGTAGCCATCGAAGGCTGACGCGGCCACCTTGTCCAATTCATCCATTTCCATGCTCATGATTTCAGCTTTCTCCAATGGTGGTTGCCTGTTTCGTCAATACGTTGCCGGCGGCGTCCAATAGCACGACCACTGCCGCAGCACCGGCTTGCTCGTCGTCGGGAATGATCAGGGACGCCTGTCCGGTCGCGTCCGTTGCCTTCGGCGCGGACGCCAGCGATGTGTCCGGCGCGTTCGCCTTCGTGCGAATGTCCACGGTCACGCCTTCCATCGGCGCTTCCAGCATCACGCGGCAACGCAGCCGCTGCCATTCCACAGTCTTGATCCTTGCCGCCAGCGGCGAGGCGTCCCGCGCCGGCTGGATGGTCAACGTAGGAATCAAGCACTCTTGCACGCTCAATCCGCCGTGCGCGTAAGCCACGCCGCCCGCAAAGGCCGTAATGTCTGGTGCAACCGCCGCCTCCGCCGTTGCGTTCCAAAACCAGCCGACACGCGGCACGGACACTTTCGATTGCCCGCGAATTGCTGCGCAGCGTGCCCAGCGGCTCTCCACCAGATAGCCGGGCAAATCTGTTTTAGGCAATCCGCCCGGCACGAGGAGCCAGCCATGGTCGGTGACCACCCGCACCACGCGCCACCCCG